>JAOTUO010000002.1 GCA_029863845.1 Myxococcales bacterium | reverse complement strand
CGCGCCGCCGCGCTCAACTGCACCGCCCTCGGCGCCACCGGCCGCCTCATGACCCTCGCCGAAATGCGTCGGGCGGCGCGAAACCGCCGAGAGCCCCCCAGCAAGGCAAAGCGCGCGCGACGCTGAGGCGAAGCGACCGGAGCCGAAATGCGCCAAAGCGGCCGGAGCCGGAGGCAATCCCGCAGCGAAATCAAGCGCAGGCCAACCCAATCTTCGCAAGGCGGCGGAGCCGCCGCGCAGTGAGCCGAAGGCGAACGAAGTCCTTCTCAAGGGATGGCCGAGCCATTCGCGGAGGGATTGCCTCCGGCTCCGGCCGCGCTCCGCGTCCCGCTACGGCACCTGCGTCTGCATCCGGTCGATCGCGTGGACCGGGGCGGCGTCCCCCTTCATCAGATGCGCGATCGCCGCGTACACCAGCTGCTGCTGCTGGACGCGGGAGCGGCCCGCGAAGGCGTCGCTGGTCACGCGGATCTCGAAGTGTCCCGGACTGCTCGCCGTCACCTCGACCTCCGCCCCGTCGATCGCGCTCTCGATCGCCATGCGCAGATCGGAGACCACGCGATCCGGCGTTCCGGGCGAGCTCAGGATGCGAAGCGCCATCGCGCGGGTCCTCCGGGTCGTCAGCCCTGGATCTCGATCAGGTCCGCCAGCACGTTGACCGCTTCCTCGAGCTGCGTCGTGAGGGTCGCCTCGTGCGGGTCGAGCGTCGTCTCCGAGGCGTCCTCCGTCTTCGCCTCATCCTTCTCGTTCATGATGTCCGACAGGCGGATGACGCCCCCGTTCTCATCGGCCTTCCGCAGCTTGTCGCGGATCTTCGCGAAGTCCTCGCTGGAGTCGATGCGGGCCCGCGAGCGTTTGGACAGCGTCGCGATCATCTCGTTGGTGACGGGGCGCCAGCGCGCCGGCGACCCGTTGCGCCCGTTGGCCTTGTCGCCCAGGAAAGGTGCGACCTCCTGGTTGAGCAGCGAGTAGGGCTGGTGCTCCTCGCCGAAGTCGTCGCTGCTCAGCAGCGACGGGATCACCACGTCGGCCTTCACGCCGCCGTGCTGCGTCGAACGGCCGCCCGGCCGGAAGAAGAGCTGGGTGGTGACCTTGAGCGCTCCCTCGCCCCGGCCGGGGGGGTACTCGGCGACGGTCTGGACGGTTCCCTTGCCGAAGGTGTGGTCGTCGCCCGCGATCACCGCGCGCCGGTAGTCCTTCAAGGCTCCCGCGAGGATCTCGGAGGCCGAGGCGCTCGCGCGAGAGGTGTGGACCACCAGGGGTCCGCGGTAAAGAACGCGTTCGTTGCGGTCCACGAGCACCTGGCTCTGCCCGTTCGAATCCTGGATGCCGACGATCTCGCCCTTGCGGAGGAAGAACCCCGAGATCGTGACGGCGTGCTGCAGCAGGCCGCCGCCGTTCCGGGAGAGGTCGAGCACGAGGCCGTCGGCCTTCTCCTCCTGAACCTGGTGCAGGAGCGTCGCGACGTCGGACGAGGACTGGCGCTTGCCGGGGTCGGGATCGCCATAGAAGGACGGGAGGTCGAGGATCGCCAGCTTGAGCGGCTTGCCGTTCACCACGCGCTCCTCGAAGCGCAGCTTCGCGGCCTGCTCCGACAGGTCGATCTTGTCCCGGACGATCGTGATCGAGAAACGCTCGGTCTTCTCCGCGTCCCGGAGGATGCTGAGTCCGACCTTGGTGCCCTTCTTCCCGCGAATCAGGCTGACCGAATCGCGCAACGGCATGTCGATGATGTCGACGAACTCGCCCCCGTCCTGCGCGACCGCGATGATCTTGTCCTTGGGCTCGAGGCCCTTGTGGCGATCGGCCGCGCCGCCGGGGATGATGCGCTCGGCCACGGCGTAGCCGTCCCGCTCGGAGAGCGCGACGCCGATGCCCTCGAGCGACAGCGACATGCCGATCCGGAAGTCCTCGAGCACCTCCGACGAGAGGTAGCTGGAGTGGGGGTCGAGCGACGCGGCGACGGCGTCGACGAACTGGGCGTAGACCTGCTCCGGGCTCTCGTCGGCGAGGTGCTTGCTGCGCAGCTCGTAGCGGTGGATCAGACGCCGCTTCGCCTCGTCCAGCGTCTCTCCGGCGTTCAGATAGTTCGAGATCTGGAAGTGGATGCGGCTGCGGAGGAGCTCGGCCCGCTCTTCCTCGGTCTCGGGGTAGCCGCGCTCGTCGGGATCGAGCACCCAGGTGACGGAGGGATCCAGCTCGAAATCCTCTGCGCTCGCGACCGTCCGCACCGACTGCTCGACTTTGCGCTGGCGCGCGACGAGGTTCTGGTGCAGTCGCAGGACGCGACTGCAGTCGCCCGCCCTTATCTGCTCGAAGATCCCGGCCATCGAGGCGCGCAGGGCCTCGACCTCGAATTCCAGGAACAGGGTGCGCGAGGGGTCGAGCCGCTTGAGGAAGGTGTCGATCGCGCGCGCCTGGATCTCGTCCGACAGCTCGTGATGGACGACGTGGTGCTGGAAGAAGGCGTCGACGAGCCCCGGGATCTGGCTGCAGTGCAGAGCGGCCGCGGCGGGGGCCGCCGCCGCGAGCCACGCCGCGGCGAGGCCCGCGCCCAGGAGGGCGGGCAGCTGCCCGGCGCGGGGTCGCGGTCTACGCATCCTCATATTCTAGCGGAGGCCTCCGCGGCGGCCTCTGCGCGCCGCCGGAGCCGAGGGGGTGATCTCAGTAGCGATAGTGGTCGGGCTTGTAGGGGCCGTCGACCGGAACGCCGAGGTAGTCCGCCTGCTCCGGCGTCAGGTGGGTGAGCTTCACGCCGAGCTGGTCGAGGTGGAGCCGCGCCACCTCCTCGTCGAGCGCCTTGGGCAGGACGTAGACCTCCCGTCCGTACTTCTCGCGGTTCCGGACCAGCTCGATCTGGGCCAGCACCTGGTTCGTGAACGAGGCGGACATCACGAAGCTCGGGTGTCCCGTCGCGCAGCCCAGGTTGAGCAGGCGCCCTTCGGCCAGCACCAGCACGCCGTGCCCGTCGGCGAAGATCCACTCGTCGTACTGGGGCTTGATGTTCACGCGCTCGATGCCGGGCAGCTTCTTGAGGCCGGCCATGTCGATCTCGTTGTCGAAGTGGCCGATGTTCCCGACGATGGCCTTGTCCTTCATGCGCGCCATGTGATCGGCGCGGATGATGTCGCGGTTGCCCGTCGTCGTGACGAAGATGTCGGCCGTTGCGACGACGTCCTCCAGCGTCACGACCTGGTAGCCCTCCATCGCCGCCTGGAGGGCGCAGATGGGATCGATCTCCGTGATGACGACGCGGCAGCCCTGCCCGCGCAGCGCCTGGGCGCAGCCCTTGCCGACCTCCCCGTAGCCGCAGACGACCGCCACCTTGCCTCCGAGCATCACGTCGGTGGCGCGCGCCAGGCCGTCGGGCAGCGAGTGCCGGCAGCCGTAGACGTTGTCGAACTTGCTCTTGGTCACGGAGTCGTTGACGTTGATGGCCGGGAAGAGCAGGGTGCCGGCCTCCTGCATCTGGTAGAGGCGGTGCACGCCGGTGGTCGTTTCCTCGGAGACGCCGCGGATGCTCTCGGCGATTTGCGTCCACCAGTGCGGGTCGCGCCGCTGCTGCCGCCGCAGCACGTCGAGAATGACGCCCCACTCCTCGGGATCCGCGTCGGGATCGAAGTCGGGCACCTTGCCGGCCTGCTCGAACTCGACGCCCTTGTGCACGAGCAGGGTGGCGTCGCCGCCGTCGTCCACGATCTGGTGGGGGCCGGAGCCGTCGGGCCAGGCGAGCGCCTCGAGCGTGCACCACCAGTACTCCTCGAGCGTCTCGCCCTTCCACGCGAAGACGGGTGTGCCCTGCGGCGACTCCGGCGTGCCGTGGGGTCCCACGGCCACGGCGGCCGCCGCGTGATCCTGCGTCGAGAAGATGTTGCAGCTGACCCAGCGCACGTCCGCGCCGAGGTCGACGAGCGTCTCGATCAGGACGGCCGTCTGCACCGTCATGTGCAGGCTGCCCATGATGCGGACGCCGGCCAGGGGCTTGCTCTCCACGTAGCGCTCGCGCACCGCCATCAGCCCGGGCATCTCGTGCTCGGCGAGGCGGATCTCCTTGCGGCCGAGGTCGGCGAGGTCGAGGTCGGCGACCTTGAAGGCGGGGCGCTCCGGCGCGGAGGCCGGCGTGGCGACGGTCATGGGGGTCCCCCTGACGGTTCGAGCGCGGACGCCCGAACGCGGTGTTCGGTCGGGATGATATCCGTTTATGCGGATATAGTGTTGGAGAACTTGAGGGAGATGTCAAGCCGGCGAAAAAGCGAGACGCGGCGAGGGGTTCACCGGGCCGCGCCCGGGTCTCGGCGCTGCCGCCCTCCCGCGGTAGCGTAGGGCGCCCGGATGGCCCTCGTCTTCGACACCATCGTCCCGGTCTTCAGCATCGTGGCGGTCGGCTATGCCCTCGCGGGGCGGCGCTTTCGGCTCCACCTGCCGACCCTGGCCGACCTCGCCATCCTGGTCACCTCGCCGGCCCTGATGTTCTCGGTGCTGTCGGGAACGAGCCTCCAGCCGCGCCAGTGGGGCGCGCTGGCGGGGGGCACGCTGTGGATCGCCGCCGGCACGGCGGTGCTGGCGCTCGTCTATCTCCGCGTCCGGCCGGGCCCGCGGCGGGGGTTGCTGCTGCCGGCGGTGTTCTGGAACGCCGGCAACATGGGGCTCGCCTGCGCGCGGCTCGCCTTCGGTCCGGAGGGGCTCGAGGCGGCGGCCATCGTGTTCGTGACGATGGCCGTCCTGAGCTCGACCTTCGGCATCTGGATCGCCAAGGGCGAGAACGGACTGCGCGAGGCGCTGCGCCTGCCGCTGGTGTACGCGAGCGTGGGAGGCATCGGCCTGGCGCTGACGGAGACGACGCTCCCGCGCATCGTGATGGAGCCGATCGAGATGCTGGGCGCCATGGCGATCCCGCTGATGCTGCTGAATCTGGGCATGCAGCTGCGGTTGCTGCAGGTGACCGACCTCGCCCACGCTCTGGTCGCCGTCGCCATCCGCATGGGCGGCGGGATCGCGTTCGCGTCGCTGTTCGTGCTGCTGTTCGGAATCGCGGGCGTCGACCGCCAGGTGCTGCTGCTCAGCTCGGTGATGCCGGCGGCGGTGATCAACGCGGTGCTGGCCCAGCGCTACGGAACGGATCCGTCGCTCGTCGCTTCGGCCATCGTGCTTGGAACCCTCGCAAGCCTCATTTCGATTCCCGTCGTGCTGCTGCTCGTGACCTAGGAGGCAGAGGCGCGGCGACGGGGGCCCGGGCCGAGGGAAATCCCTCCGCGAATGGCTCGGCCGCCAACGAGCCACGTGCCATGCGGGCAGGAAATCACCCGGGTGCGATGTGCTGCCGCGCATAGACCGAGGGCGGCCTGCGCTTGATTTCGCTGCGGGATTTCCCTCGGCCCGGGCCCCCTTTGGGTCGGGTCGGACTGTCAGACTAGAGGGAGTCGTCGGCGAGGCCGGTGAGGCGGCAACTTTCTTGCCACAGGCGTTTCGCCGTCGTCTCGTCGCGGGCGGCGGCGGACGTGGGCCCTTCCTTGCGTTTTTCGAAGTAGCGGCCACTCAGGCCTTCCACCTCGGGGGAGGACGCCGCCCAGATCGACGTCTCAGCGCCCTGGGCGGAAGACAGGAAGAAGGGCTTGAGGAGCGCTGTCGCGACCTTCGCGAAGCGGCCGTTGTTGTGGCCCAGCCGCGAAGCCACCGCGCCCGGATGCAGGCAGTTGGCGGTGACGCGGCTGCCGTCGAGCCGCCGCGCCAGCTCGACGGTGAAGAGCACGTTCGCGAGCTTCGAGGCCGTGTAGGCGCGCCACCAGCCGTAGCGGCGCTCGAGCTGCAGGTCGTCGAAGTCGAGGCGGCCGAACTTGTGCCCGTCGGAGGCCACGTTCACGATCCGCGCCGGCGCGCTGGCGACGATGCGCTCGCGCAGCAGGTTCGTCAGCAGGAAGTAGGCCAGGTGGTTCACGGCGAAGGTCGCCTCGAGTCCGTCGATCGTCGTCGCGCGCCGCAGGTTCACGACCGCCGCGTTGTTCACCAGCACGTGGATGGCGGGAACGCCGGCCAGGATCTCCTTTGCGAGCTGGCGGATCGCCGCCTGGGAGGACAGGTCCGCGAGCAGGAGCTCCACGGCCGGGTTGCCGCTCGCCCGCACGATCGCCGCGCGTGAGCGCTCGCCCCGCTCGCGGCTGCGGCACACGATCACGACGCGGGCGCCGAGCCGGGCCAGACCCAGCGCCGTCTGCTCGCCGACGCCGGAGCTGGCGCCGGTGACCAGGCACGTGCGCCCCTCGAAGCTCGACTCGGCCATCGGATCTCCCGCGTGCGTCGTTCCCACCAGGCTAGCAGTCGGGTCTCGGCTAGGATTCGCGCATGGCCCCGCGCCCGCGCTGCGAGGCGTTCCGCGCTTGACGCGAGCGCTGTGGATCTTCGGCTACGGATCGCTCGTGTGGAGGCCGGCGTTTCCCCACGTCGAGCGCCGGCCCGGCTACGTCGAGGGCTGGTCGCGCCGCTTCTGGCAGGGCTCGACGGATCACCGCGGGCTGCCCGAGGCGCCCGGCCGCGTGGTCACGCTGGTGACCGAGCCACGCGCCCGGTGCTGGGGCGTCGCCTACCGCGTCGATCCGCGCGACCGCGACGCCGTTCTCGAGACGCTCGACCGCCGCGAGCGGGGCGGCTTCGAGCGGCACGAGGTCCCGCTGGGCTTTCGCGACCCCGCCCACGCGCCGGTGCGCGCGCTCGTCTACGTGGCGGGCGCGGGCAACCCGAACTACCTGGGCCCCGCCCCGCTCGCCGAGATCGCGGCCCAGGTGCGCCGGTCGGCGGGGCCCAGCGGCTCCAACCGCGAGTACGTGCTGCGGCTGGCCGCGGCGCTGCGGGCGCTCCGCGCCCACGACGCCCACGTCTTCGAGGTGGCGGATCGGGTCGGTCCGGAAGCGTGCGGCGCGTGATCCCGCTTCCCGAGAAAGGCGGGGCGCGTCTTCCCGCCGGTCGGGCCGGGGCCGTTGGGGGCCTGCCCGGGGGCTGGCGGAGAGCCGACCCCACGGGGGTCGGGAGGAAAACTTCTTCCGTTTTTCCCTCGGTGGGAAAATGCTTTCTTGTTCCCTCGGGGGCGGCGGCGAAAGCCCTGTAAAAACAGTTTTATTAACAGATACTTACATATCCGGCTCGCGGCGATCCGGGTGGAACGGATCTTGCTACTCGTCCGGTCGGGCGCTTGGTCTGGATCCTCACCTCCCTCGAGGTTTGGTAGAAGAGAGGTGTCCGTGCTGACTAGAAACCGCCAGCTGAGGATGCAGATGATGGGAAGATTCGTTGCCGTCGCGCTGTGGGGCCTCCTGGGCGTCGGTCTGGTCCACGTGATCGCGCCGTCGGCCCTCGCCCTCACCACCTGCGGCACCGGTACCTTCAACGGGACCGACGTCGACTTCCTCCAGGTGCAGGAGGCGTCCAGCTTCGGCGACCCGGAGCCCCTCTTCTGCTCGGGCCCCACGGCCGTGGCCGGCAACACGCTGACCTTCTTCCCGGCCAACTTCAGCGCTATCGCGGCTGGAGGCAGTTTCGACCAGACCGGCTCACAGCTTCAGGCGGAGATCACGACCACCAGCGTCATGACGATCGATCAAATCCTGATCACGGAGTTCGGCGATGTCGTCCTCACGGGGATCGGCACGGCGGCGACGGGCACCTTCGTGAGCATGGCCGGCTTCGTGACGGTGCTAGAGGTCCTCGGTGCACCGGTCACCCCAACGGTCATCGGTTTCCTGGGAACCTTCACCCCGTCGAATCTCACGGCGCTTCCTGGGGATCTCGGCACGACGCTCTGGTCGGGCAGCACCCTTGTGGACGTCGCCTCCGTGGTTCCGAACGCGACGAAGGTCCAGTTGTCGTTCGATAACGACTTGACGGCCTTCAGCGAGGCCGGGACGACGGCGAAGATCCAGAAGAAGGTTGGCGGTCCGATCAACATCACCGTCATCCCCGAGCCCGCGACCCTCGCCCTGCTGTGCGGCGGTGTGCTGGTCATGGGTCTGCTGAGGCGCTCCAGGCGGGGCTAGGCCCGTGCCCTGGGGGCGCAGATCGAGCTTAACCTCCCGAGATGATTGCGATTTCGCCCGGAGGACGCGCATTGGCGCCGGCAGGTCGCCGGCCCGGATCGGAATCTCGTTTCATCTTCACGGTAATCCTTGCCACTTTGTTGCCGGCGCGGGCACCTCTCTAGGGGAGGAAGTGGCATCTCCAGATACTCGCCCGAGAGGGGTTTCGGGGCAGGAGGGCATAACGCGTGCGTAGAGCTGCAATCGTGACACTGATGCTCCTGGCGGCTGCGGCACCGGCCCTCGCCCAGGTGAACTACGGCGATTTCCTGGGAACCAGCGTCGATTTCCTACAGGTGACCGAGACCACCCAGACGGCTGGGGACCCGGCGGTTCTCTGGGGAACGCCGACGGTGATTGAGAGTCAGCAGGGCGACCTGCTCCAGCTCCAGTTTTTCCCGCCCGCCTTCATCTCGAGCTGCGCTGTGGGCAGCATCGACACCACCTCGTCGCTCCTGACCACGACGATCTTTGCCCACGGCACCAACACCATCGATACCGTGACGCTCGTCGAGAGCGGCGATGTCACCCTCACGAAGTTTCCCCCCTTCGGCGACCCGACGACCAACGCCTCGGCGAGCCTCTCTGGCTTCTTGACCGTAATCGAGGACACGGGCGGGCCGATCGCTCCCGTCGTCATCCCCTTCTCGGGGACCTTCGTTCCGACGAGCACCTTCAGCCTTCCGGGACATTTCGGGACCAATCTCTGGAATGGGACGATGACGGTCGACGTGGTCTCGCAGGTGCCCAATGCGACCAAGGCCATTCTTCAGCTCGACAACGATCTCGCCACGAACTGCGGGGCGGGCAACACCAGCGGCAAGATCCAGAAGAAGGTCGTGAGCGGCCCGGCGGCAGCGATCATGATCAATGAACCGACGTGCAGTGTCGCGATCGAAAAGACCTGCTGCGTTCCGCAGCCCGCCCTCGTGAACGGAAGCATCTGCGACGGCAAGGCCATTCGCGCTGTGTTCGAGGTGGTCGGCGGGGACTGCGAGGATACGACCAACACGCAGGGCGGCGAGGCCAAGTGCAGCGGCCCGAACCCCATCCTGGACGACGACCCGGTAACCGGCGACACCGTGTCGGTCGCTTTCCGCAAGGACGGCGACAAGATGTCGGCGACGCCGAGCACCGGCCTCGCCGTGGGCGACACGTTCGAGATCGTGAGCATCTCCGGCCCCACGCTCGTGAACCAGCTGAAGCTGCTCGTCACCCGCGAGGACCCAGACACCTTGACCCAGAACCTGGAAGTCCACGTCTCCTGCTCCCGGGCGCTGCGCTGCGGCGACCAGTTCGGCAGCCTGAAGCTCGTGGAGTTCGAGTCGGAGCTGGGCGGGACGGTGGTCTGCACCGATCCCGAGGCGCCCCAGACGGCGACGCGCTGCGTGGCGCCGCCCGCGCCGACGGGGACCCCGTGTGACAGCAAGCTCACCGAGGCGGTCTTCCGCTTCAACCCCTCGGATTGCCAGGATCCGCTGGCCAACCCGCAGGGCGGGACCGCCTCGTGCAACGGGGATGCCTCGGACGCGAACTTGCCCGTGGCCGTCACCTACGTCGGGAAGCAGCCGGACCGGATCAGAGTCGAGCCGGCCTCCAACATCGCAGCGGGCGACACCTTCCGTCTGTCGGCGACGGGTCGGAAGGACTTCCACCCGAACGTGAAGCTGCTGATCACCGACGACAACAGCGTGGAGCAGTCGATCAGCATCCACACTTCCTGCTCGCAGCCGCTCGCCTGCGGCGACGTGTTCGGAAGCCTGACGCTGATCGGATTCAGCACGAAGGACGGCCTGGAGGTGGAGTGCGATCCGGCTCCGCCCGCGTCGCCCTTCGCCGACGCCTGCGAGGTGCCGGTGGCGCCGCCGACGCCGCACTGCACGAGCAAGCTCAAGTCGCTGACCCTCGTCTACCTCCAGGACGCGTTCGGCTCCACGATCTGCGACGTCAGCAACCCGCAGGGCGGCGCCGCGAGCTGCACGGGTCAAAACCTGACGGCTGACAGCGTCGCCATCACGCTCACGAAGGACGTGACGGAGCTGACGGTGGACACCCCCGTGTCGTTCGGCGGATATGTCACCATCGCGCCCATCGACCCGGATGGCCAGCTCCCGTCTTCGATCGAGTTCGACGCGACGGGCCAAGGACCCCCGGAAACGCAGTCGCTGGTGATCCACACGTCCTGCTCGAAGCCGCTCAACCTGGGCGACCGCTTCGGGGACTTCGCGGTGTTGTCGATGGAACGCGAAGGCGACGGCATCATCTCCCTCGGCGGCGCGGTCGAGTACCAGTACAAGGTCTCGAACCCGAACGGCGCGCAGATCACCGTGGCGGTCGAGGACGACAAGGCCGGCAACATCGTGAGCGGTGAGACCCTCGAGATCGGTGAACAGAAGACCTTCTACAATACGCAGACGCTCGATTTGGGGGCTCTAGACGACCAGACTCTGACGCTCACCAATACGGCCCACGCCCACGCCGAGCTCGCTGGGGGGGAGATGTGCGATTCGGACTACGACCAGGCGATGGTCAGCGTGACGCTGCCGCCGCCGGGGCCCTACGAGTGCGAGAAGCCCTATGACCGGATCGGGATGATCTGGAAGGGCACCGGGAACATCAAGGTCAAGAAGTGGCGGGGCGACGTGGGCAGCACGGGGGACGCGGTGACCGCCACCGTCATGCCCGGGGACGAGGTCATGCATAGGAACCTCACCTTCGCGCCGAACGACGTGGTCTGGGAGATCTTCGACGCCGCCACGATGGTCAAGCTCGGCGAGTCGAAGTTCCACCTGTCGTGCTCCGACTCGGACCTGAACGGTCTCGAGGACTGCGGCAAGCCCCAGGGTGACGGCAAGTCGAACGATCCCACCCTGATCAGCACCTGGGAGCTCGAGCGGGTCGTCGACGCCGGCGGCAAGCTCAACTGCACGCCCGATGAGGCCGCGGCGCCGATCTTTGGCTGCGGCATCGGCTTCGAGCTGATCCTCGTTCTGCCGCCGATCCTGTGGCTGCACCGCCGCCGGCGGCGGACCGGCGCCTAGCCCGTCCGATCGGATCGACCACTCGGCGCCCCGGCCTCGCGGCCGGGGCGCCGCTCGTTTCGGGGTCGGCTACTCGCGCGCCGGCTGCCGGGCGACGACCCAGGCCCGCCGTAGCTCCATGGCGGCCACCAGCAGGCGCGCGCCCCAGCGCGAGAGCGTCGCGCGCACCGGGCCGTCGAAGTCGGTGCGCTGCCGCGCCAGCGCGGCGTCGAGCGCCTGCTTCGGATAGAGCCGCCCTCCGGCGACGACGGCCTCCAGGGTCGCGAGCGCGGCCAGGTCGCGCGTCGGGTCGTCCCGGAACACCAGGAGGTCGGCCGGCGCCCCCGGCGCGAGGCGGCCCAGGGCCGGACGCCCCAGGGCCGCTGCGGCCTGGCGCGTGGCCGCGAGCCAGGCCTCTTCGGGGGACAGGCCCGCGTCGACCAGATGACCGAGCTCCGCCTGGAGGCTCGCTCCGGGAACGACGAAGGGATTGCCGGTGTCGCTGCCGGCGAGCACCGGAACGCCGGCGGCGTGAAGCGCGCGCACGGTGGCCTGCATCGTGGCGACGCGGGGAGCCCAGGGGCCGCCGCTCGCCCGCAAGAGCTCGAGGACGAGGGGGTTGCGGGCGGGATCCCAGAGGATCTCGCGATAGTGGGCGGGTACGAGCCGCGAGGCGGGCTCGTCGCGGAGGCTCTCGACGTCGGTCAGCTTCGCGCCCTGGGCGAAGGCGACGAGCGTGGGCGTGTGGAGCGCTCCGTTCCGGCGCGAGGTCTCGACGTACCAGGCGATCCGTTCCGGAGAAACCTCCCGCCAGGATCGCGTGAGCCCCATCAGGTGCTGGACCTCGGCCCCGCCCAGCTGCTCGATTCCCGTGCCCCGGGGCACGTGCGCGACGACCGGCAGGTTGCGAGCGGCGGCCGCGTCGTGGATCGCGGCCAGCGAGGCCTCGGAGACGCCGTTGTAGACCTTGACGCAGTCGAGCCCTGCTTCGGCCAGCTCCGCCAAGGCCTTCCGGGCCGAGGCCGCATCCGTGACGATGCGAGCGCCCGGCCACGTCGGCGGATCCCCGTCGAGGAAGGGGCCGCACGAGAAGATCCGCGGGCCCGCGACCTCGCCCGCCGCGATGCGTCGCCGGTGGGGCTCGATCGCTCCGAAGAAGCTCCCGGTCTCCCGGACCGCCGTCACGCCGTGTGCGAGGAACAGGAGGGCGTAGAGCTCGCGCTCGCCGGGCGCCCAGGCCGGGGGGTGATGCACGTGCAGGTCGATCAGGCCCGGCAGGACGAAGGCTCCGGAGTAGGGGCCTCCGCCGGCGCCTGGCCCCGCGGGCTCGATCCGGTAGATCCGCCCCCCGCGGACGCTGAGGGTGCGTTCGGGCTCCCGACCCGCGCCCGGGTGGACGAGCGTCACCCCGGCGAGGACGGTGCCCTGGGGGGGCACCGCGAGCGGCGGGGCCCGGCCGGCGCGTCCGAGGAGCCAGAGCGCGGCCAGCCCTGCGGCCGCCAGGGCCAGGAGTCCCACGCGTCGCGGCATCGCGGTGGGAGACTAGGAGCCGTGGCGCGCCGCGGCGAGCGCCTGCGCCTCCGCGGCGGCGGCGTCAGTGGAACGCGGGCATCACCTTGTCGGCGAACAGCCGCGCCGGGACCCGCGTGTCGCGCCCGAAGAACTCGATGCAGAAGAGGCTGCAGCCCAGCTTTCGGTGGCGCTCGATCTTCTCGATCACGGCGTCGGGGGCTCCCCAGATGCCGTGCTCCTCCAGCGCGGCGCCCATGTGGCCCCCGTAGATCTTCTTGGCCTTCTCGAGGCTGGCCCGCGCCCGCGCTTCGTCCTCCGCGATCACGACGATGCACTGCTGCGAGACCTCGATCGATTCGAAGTCGCGCCCGAAGTCGTCGCAGCGGCGGCGCAGAGCCTCGACCTTCTCGCCCAGCTGGTGCTGGAAGACCGCCAGGTTGTTCCAGATGTCGGCAGAGCGCGCGACGATGCCCATGAGGACGCGCTCGCCGCCGCCGCCGATGAGGATCGGGGGGCGGCGCAACGGCTTGGGCTCGCACAGCACGTCCTCCACCGAGAAGTGCTGGCCGTGGAAGGTCACCTTGTCCTGTGTCCACATGCGCTTCAGGATCTCGGCGGCCTCGTCGAGGGCCCGCATGCGTTCGCGCAGGCTGGGGAAGGTGCAGCCGTAGCCCTTGAACTCGGACTCGAACCAGCCCGCGCCGAGCCCGACGATCGTGCGCCCGTTCGAGATGTGGTCGATCGTGGCGATCTGCTTGGCGAGCACGGCCGGGTTGCGGAAGAAGGGCGGCGTGACCAGCGTTCCGAGCTGCACGTGCTCGGTGATCGCCGCCACCGCGGCCAGTTCGGACCAGGCTTCGAAGATGGGCAGCGTGGGGAGCGGGACCCCGTAGAGGTGGTCGCAGACCCACACCGAGTCATAGCCGAGGCGGTCGAACTCGAGGGCGGCCTCGCGGGCCTCCGGCCAGCCCCGTTTGATCTGGGGCAGCGTCACGCCGAAGCGCGCCGGTCGCGTCATGCTCTCCTCCTCGCCCGTCGGGTCGAGTCTATGCCGCGGGTGCGTACCGGGACAAGGGTGCGCCGTCCCGGGCGCCGCGCCGTCGCCGTCGGTCGTGGCGCCGTGAAAGACGGCTGATAGCCTCCCGCTGCGATGGACCTCGATCGCGGCGCCGCAACGCGGAGCGATCGCGTCGCCGCGGGGGCGGGCGCCGCCGTCGGCTGTTGGGGCTGACGCGAACCCCGTGCGCCCCCTGCTCATCGTGAAGACCGGTTGCACGCTCCCCTCGTTGCTCGCGAGGCGCGGCGACTACGAGGACTGGATCCGCGACGGACTCGGCCTCGCGGGCGAGCGGATCGAGGTCGCGAGCGTCCACGCGGGCGATCGGCTGCCGTCTCCGGAGCGTCTGGCGGGTGCCGTGGTCACGGGATCGAGCGCCATGGTTTCGGAGCGCGAGCCCTGGAGCGAGCGCGCCGCACGCTGGCTCGCCACGGCGGTGGCGGCGGAAGTGCCGCTGCTCGGGATCTGCTACGGCCACCAGCTCCTGGCGCACGGCCTGGGGGGACGGGTCGGCGTCAATCCGCGAGGCCGCGAGATCGGCACCGTCGACGTGGAGCTCTACCAGGGTGCTCGCGACGACCCGCTGCTGGGCGGCTTCACGAGTCCGTTGCGCGTCCAGGCCACCCACGTCGAATCGGTCCTCGAGCTGCCGCCGGCGGCGCGGCTGCTGGCCGCGAGCGCGGGCGACCCGAACCACGTGTTCGCGGTGGGGCGCTCGGCCTGGGGCGTGCAGTTCCATCCGGAGTTCGACGCCGACGTCACGCGCGCCTACATCGAGGAACGTCGCGAGATCCTCCGCCGCGAGGGACTGGATCCCGAGCGTCTGCATCGAGACGTGCGCGACAGCGCGGACGGCCGGGCGCTCCTGCGCCGCTTTGCGGAGCTGCTGCGGGCGTGAGACGGCGGCGCGCCGGGCGGACGCCTGCCTAGAGTCCGTATCGGCGCTCTGCTATGGGTTGCGGCTTCCACCGCACGAGGGTGCGTCCATGCCCGAGGAGCAGGGGGGGCCGGAGGGCGGCCGCGTCGACGATCGGCTGAGCCGAGCTCTCGTCGTCTGGGTGGACGGCGTGCGCCGTCATGCGCGCGCGGTGCTGGCGGCGACCGCGCTCGTGAGCGTCGCGCTCGCGGGCTACGCCGCGACCCACCTGGGCATCAACACGCATCACTCGGCGGTCCTCGACGAAGGTCTTCCGTTCTGGGAGGACTACCAGGCGTTCGCGGAGTTCTTCCCCATCCTCGACGAGGCGCTGCTGGTCGTGATCGACGCGGAGACGCCGCGGCGCGCCCAGGACGCGGCGGACGCCCTTGCCGCGCGGCTCGCGCTTCAGACGGACCTCTTCGAGCGGGTCTACGTTCCGGGCGGCGGCGATTTCTTCGAGCAGCACGCGCTCCTGTACCTGAGCGTCGAAGAGCTCGAGGACCTCTCCGACCAGCTCGCGAGCGTCCAGCCCTTGCTGGCGGAGGTCTCGCGCGACCGCAGCCTGCGCAACCTGGCGAACGTGCTGCGGAACGGGATCGAGCACGCGCGGACCCATCCCGAGGCCGTCGGCGACATGAGCCTGGTGTTCGACTCCCTCAGCACCGCCGCGGCGGCCGTCCTCGAAGGGCGCCCGCGCGCGATCTCGTGGACGGAGCTCCTGATCGAGCGGACGCTTCCCGGCGACCGGGCGCGACGTCTGATCGTTCTGGATCCCCTCTTCGACTACGCGAGCCTGCTGCCGGGCCGGCGCGCCATCCGCGCGGTGCGCGAGACCGCGGCGGAGCTGGGGCTCGACGCTCGCGCCGGCGTGAGCGTGCGCGTGACCGGCAACGTCGCGCTCAACACCGAGGAGATGGTGATCGTGGCGCGGCAATCGCTCCTCGCCGCGGTGGGGTGCTTCGTCCTCGTCGGCATCGTCCTGTTCGTCGCGCTGCGGTCCTGGCGCATCGCGATCGCGATCCTGGGCGCACTGCTGGTGGGCCTGATCGCGACCGCCGCATTCGCGGCGTTCGCGGTGGGGAAGCTCAACGTCGTCTCGGTGGCGTTCGCCGTGCTCTTCATCGGGCTCGGGGTCGACTTCGGGATCCATCTGGGCATGCGCTTCGCCGAGCTGGTTCGGGCCGGCGACGACGACGCGCAGGCGCTGGCCGAGACGGCCCGCAGCGTCGGCGCCTCGCTGGTCCTGTGCGCGGCCACCACGGCGATGGGCTTCTACGTCTTCATCCCCACGGACTTCCGGGCGGTGGCGGAGCTGGGCCTGATCTCCGGCACCGGCATGCTGTTCAGCCTGTTCTGCAGCTTGACCGTCATGCCCGCAATCCTGGCGGCGACGAAGGGCAGCGTCGGCCGCGTCTGGAAGGGAGCGCCCTGGTTCGAGCGGACACTCGTCGGCATCGCGGTTCGTCACCCGAGGAACGTCCGGATCGCCGCCGCGCTGCTGGGGCTGCTGGCGCTGGTGGCGATCCCCGGACTGCGATTCGACCACAACGTCTCGAGGTTGCGCGACCCCGAGACGGAGTCGGTGCAGGCCTTCGAGGACCTGCTCGCCGTGAGCGACACCTCGCCCTGGACGATCGACCTCATGGCCCCGAGCCTGGAGGAGGCCGCGGCCACGGCGGAGCGCCTGCGCCAGCTCGACGTCGTGGAGCGCGCGATCACGCTGCGAGACTGGGTTCCGACGGAGCAGGGGGAGAAGCTCGACCTGCTCGCCGACATGTCGCTGTTCGTGCCTCCGACGCCGAGCGGCGCGACCGCGCCCGCCGCGCCCCTGGCCGATCAGATCGAGGCCCTGCGCGCCCTCCAGGAGGCGCTTCGCTCCCCGTGGCTGCTGGATGGCGACGCCGGGCGCGCCGCGAGCGCCGAGCGGGCGGCGGCGCACCTGGAGCGCTTCCTGGCTCGACTCGAGACGATCGACCGCAAGCAGGAGAAGCTCGACCAGTTCGAGGAGAGCCTGACCGGCGCGATGCCGGATCAGATGCAACGCCTGTGGCGCGCGATCGACGCCGACGAGGTCACGCTCGCCGATCTTCCCGAAGAACTCGCCACGCGCTTCGTCGCGCCCGACGGGCGCGCGCGCGTGCAGGTGCTTCCGAGCGAGAACCTCGGCGACCTCGACGCGTACGCGCGCTTCGTCGAGCGGGTCCAGAGCGTGGCGCCGCACGCCACGGGCAGCGCCGTGGCCCTGCTCTTCTGGGGACGCGCCGTCGTGGAGTCGTTTCGCGACGCCCTCGGCCTCGCCGTGCTCTCCGTCGCGACGCTCCTGTGGGTGCTGTGGCGGCGGCTCTCGGACATGGCGCTGGTGCTCCTCCCGCTGCTGCTCGCCGCCGCCCTGACCACGGCGACGGCGGTGGTGCTGGGTATCGACTTCAACTTCGCGAACGTGCTGGTGCTGCCGCTGTTGCTGGGGGTCGGCGTGGACAGCGGCGTCCATCTGGTGCACCGCCACCGCGTCGCGCACGGGCACGAGATGGACGGCCCCGCGCCCGAGGTGGAGCTTCTCGGCACGAGCACGGCCCAGGCCGTGCTGTTCAGCGCTCTCACGACGATGGGGAGCTTCGGCAGCCTCGCCCTCTCCACGCATCCCGGCCTCGCGAGCCTGGGCCGGTTGCTGCTCATCGGCGTGTCCTACACGCTCCTCTGCAACCTGGTCGTTCTGCCGGCCCTGATCGCCGGCAAGGCCGAAGGCCGCGCGCGTGAAAGGACCTGAGGCGGGCCCCTCCCGGGCAGGGCGGCGCAACCGCCGCGCGCTAGGCTCGGAGCATGGCCGTGGAGAGCTCCCAGACGGTCGCCCCGTCGGGGGCGCCGCAGTCGCTGCCGTCCCGCATCGTCCTGTTCGACGGGGTCTGCGTCTTCTGCGACCGGTTCGTGCGCTGGCTCATCGACCGCGACCCCGCGGCGCGCCTGCGCTTCGCGCCTCTTCAGGGCGAGACGGCCGCGGCGCTGCGGCGGGCCCACCCGGAGATTCCCGACGCCGTCGCGACCCTGGTGTACGTCGACGCCAGCGACGGATCGGTTCGCGTCTTCCTGCGATCGGAGGCCGCGCTCCGCGTCCTCGCGGAGATCGAGGGCCCGTGGCGGCGCCTCGCCTGCCTCAGCCGGCTTCCGCGCGGGTGCACCGACCTCGCCTACCGCCTGTTCGCGCGCGTTCGCTACCGGGTGTTCGGACGGCGCAGCGACTGCCGCGTGCCGTCCGCCGCGGAACGCTCGCGCTGCCTGGACTGAGCCGCCGTGGCGGTCGGCGCTTCCTCGGCTCTCCCCTTCGTCACGGTGGTGACGGGCGTGCCGCGGTCGGGGACCTCGCTCATGCTCCAGATGCTGGCCGCGGGCGGGATCGAGCCGCTCACCGACGGCGCGCGGCGGCCCGACGCCCACAACCCACGCGGCTACTTCGAGCTCGAGGCCGTCAAGCGCACCCGGTACGACGCCTCCTGGGTGGAGGACGCCGCCGGCCGCGCCGTCAAGGTGATCCACGCGCTGGTGACGGCCCTGCCCGCAGACCGCGAGTACCGTCTGGTCTGGATGCAGCGGCCGCTCGAGGAGGTGATGGCCTCGCAGCGGGCGATGCTGGCGCGGCGCGGTGCCGGTGTGGACCTGCTCGCCCCCGAGCGCCTCGCCGCCATCTTCCGCGCCCAGCTGAACGAGGCCGAACGCTGGGTCGCGGCCCAGCCGGGCTTCCGCTCACTCGCGATCAACTACCACGCGGTGCTGGAGGACCCGAAGGCGGCGGCGGCGGCGGTCGATCGCTTTCTCGGCGGCGGTCTCGACCGCGAGGCGATGGCGAGCGTCGTCGACCCTCGACTCCACCGGCAGCGATCGAGCGATCCCACGACGGCCTAGCGGGTGAGGTGGCCGTCGCCGGCGGGCTCGGCTGCGGCTCGAGGCGGCTCTCGATCAGGCTGCGGATGCGGTCGCTGAGCGCCTCCACGGGCTCGTCGGCGAAGCTCGCGTACGGGATCTCGTCGAGCACGGTGATGCGGATGGGGTGCCGTCCCTGGAGCACGAAGCCGCGCTTCGGAAGCGCGTTCGCGGTTCCCTGGATGACGATCGGGAGGATCGGCCGCCGCGCGGACTGGGCCAGGGTGAAGGCCCCGGGTTTGAAGGCGCGCAGCCGGCCGTCGGGCGAGCGCGTGCCTTCGGGAAACATCATGATGGAGCTGCCCTCGGCCAGCGTCTCCTCGCACTCGCGGAGCATGCGAACCACGCTGGCCCGATCGCCGCGCTTGAGCCGGATGTAGCGGTTCAGCCACATGTTCCATCCGACGAATGGGATGCGGAAGTTCTCGATCTTCGAAACCCACTTGAAGTGGGCGAAGATCCGGAACAGCACGAGGATGTCGAGCAGGGACTGGTGGTTCGCCACCATGACGTAGGTCTCGTCGCGACGGATCTTGTGCACGTTCTCCACGCTCACGCGCCAGGCCGGGTTCAGCCAGCTGTAGAGGGATGCCCAGAAGCAGGTGAAGCGGTGCAGGGCGCGCAGCCGCGGGTCGAAGAGCCCGGTCACCAGCCAGATCGAGACGGCGATCGGAAACAGGGCGACCGAGCTGACGACGAGGAACGCCCAGAACACGCTGGAGAACGCACGCCGCAACCACATCGTGGTGCCTAGTATTCCGCTTCGGAGCGGCTCCGCCCACCCCGGCGCGGCCTCAGGCGGGGCGGCGCTCCGCACAGGCCGCCACGAAGGCGCCGAACAGGCCTTCGCGGTGGCGTCCGCGCATGCGCTCGGGGTGCCACTGCACGCCGACGCAGAAGCCGGCAGCCTCGCGCTCGATGGCCTCGATCAGGCCGTCTTTGGCGCGCGCGGACACGCGCATGGAGCCGCCCGGCTCGGCCACGGCCTGGTGGTGCCGGCTGTTGACGGGTTCGGGCGTCTCGCCGACGGCGGCCGCGAGGCGGGTGCCCGTCTCGACGCGCACGCCGTGGCGGCCGTCGCGCTCCGGGAGCCGGTGCGGTCCGGCGTCGGGCCGGTCCGTGGGGATGTCGTACACGAGCGCGCCGCCGAAGTGCAGGGCCAGCAGCTGCATGCCGTAGCAGATGGCGAGCACGGGGAGGTTGCGGCCGAGGGCGTGCGCCAGCAGGCGCCGGTCGAATTCGATCTGACGCTCCGGGGCGGGATCGAAGACGACGCCCTGCGGATACGCGCGGGGCGGCGCGAAGTCGTCGCCGCCGGGGATCAGCAGACCGTCGATGCGCTCCACGAGCGCTTCGGCGCGCTCCTGGATCGGCAGGGCGACGGCGTCGCCGCCGCAATCGGCGACGGCGCGCGCATAGGCGCTGTCGATATACTGATAGTCACGGGCGGGGTTCCAGCGGCCGCGGTCGTCCAGGCCCAGCGGGATGCCGATGAACGGCCGCATGGTGCGGAGTATACCGCCGGGAGCGGAGCGCCCCGGCGTCTGCGGGTGAGTGGGGATCGGCCGATGTCGAGGGTTCTGATCGCGGGCTGCGGGTACGTGGGCACGGCGCTCGGGGAGCGGCTCGCCGCCGACTCGCACAGCGTCTGGGGGCTGCGCCGCCGGCCGCTCTCCCTGCCGCAGGGGGTCCTGCCCGTCTCGGCCGACCTGGCCGTACCCTCGAGTCTCGAGGGGCTGCCGTCCGATCTCGACGTCGTCTTCTACCTGGCCTCGGCCGCCGGCCGCGAGGATGCGCTCTATCGGGCCGCCTACGTCGACGGCCTGCGCAATCTGCTCGAGGCGCTCGGCAAGCAGGGACAGCGACCGTCGCGCGTGTTCTTCGTCTCGAGCACCGCCGTCTACGCGCAGCAACGCGGCGAGTGGGTCGACGAGTCCTCCCCGACCCAGCCGACGCACTTCACGGGGGCTCGCCTGCTCGAGGGCGAGCGCATGTTGCTGGAAGGGCCTTTCCCGGGCGTGGTCGTCCGGTTCGGCGGGATCTACGGCCCCCGTCGCACGCGGCTCTTCGACAGCGTGCGGGCCGGTCGGGCCGAGTACGCGTCCGGCCGCGCGCGCTTCACGAATCGCATCCACCGGGACGACTGCGCGGGGGCCCTCCGCCACCTCATGAACGTCGAGAGCCCCGATCCGATCTATCTCGGGGTCGACTGTGAGCCCACGGACGAGCGCAGCGTGCTGGAATGGCTCGCGGGTGCCCTGGGCGCGCAGCCGCCTCGCAAGGTGCCGGCGAGGGAGGGCAACGCGCGCGCGACGGGCGGCAACAAACGCTGCCGGAACGAGCGGCTGCTCGGGTCCGGCTACGCGTTCCGGTACCCCACGTACCGCGAGGGCTACCGCGCCGTGATCGCCGAGATGACCTGAGGTGCCGCGTCCCCCGCGCTTCGCGCCCGCCGTCGCCGCGATCCCCGGCGCGGTGTTCTCGCCGACCGACCGCCGGCTCGACGCGGCCCAGCGCGGCGCGTGTCCGCTCCACGTGGGCGATACGTGGATGGAGCCCTTCGCCGGAGCCCGCTGCGAGGACCTGCGCGAGGCCGACTTCCCCGGCCTGCATCGCTACAGCGAGTCGCAGGGCATTCCCGACCTGGTCGAGGCGATCGTGGGAAAGGTCCGCACCCGCAATGCGCTGGCCTGCGACCCGGCGTCGGTGTGGGTGACGGCGGGGGCGACGGGAGCGCTCGGCGCCGCCGTCGGTGCGATCGTCTCCCCCGGCGAGGAGGTGCTGATTCTCGCGCCCTTCTGGCCGCTGATCCGCGGGATCGTCCAGTCGTTTCGCGCCACACCCGTCGAGGTGCCCTTCTACGACCGCGTCGACTCGCCCGAGGCGGCCGTCGCGGCCGTGCGCGAGCGCCTCAGCCAGCGGACCGCCGCGCTGTACGTCTCGACGCCCTCGAATCCGACGGGGCGGGTGCTGCCGCCGGCCTGGCTCGAGGCGCTGGCCGCGTTCGCCCGGCGGGAGGACCTGTGGCTGCTCTCGGACGAGGTGTACGAGGACTACGTGTACCGCGGCGAGCACGTCTCGCTCGGCCGCTTCGCCCCCGAGCGGACGCTCAGCATCTTCTCCTTCTCCAAGGCGTACGGGATGGCCGGGTATCGAACGGGTTATCTGGTGGGCCCGACGGAGGCGGTGGCGCAGGCCGGAAAGATCGCCACCCACACCTTCTACTCCGCGCCCACGATGGGGCAGGTGGCGGCTCTGCGCGCCCTGCGCGAGGGCGGAGCCTGGGTCGAACGCGCGCGCGCGTCCTATCGGGGGGTCGCCGAGGCGGCGGCGAGCGAGCTGGGGACGCCCCCGCCCGAGGGCTCGACCTTTCTCTTCCTGGACGTGCGCCGCGCGCTCGACGACCGCGGCCTGCGAGGCTTCCTGAGCGACTGCCTCGACGACGGCGTCGCCCTCGCCCCCGGTTCCTCCTGCGGAGGGGACTACGGCGAGTGGGTCCGGCTCTGCTACACGTCGGCGCCCCCGGCGGAGGTGAAGGACGCCGTCCGCCGGCTCGCCAAACGCATCGGTTGAGCCCGCGCGGACCGGGCCTCGCGGGGCGCCGCCGGGGCTACTTCCGGCGCGCCGACTCGATCACCACGGGCGTGGTGGGCACGTTCGCGTGCCCGGCCCGGGTTCCCGTCGGCACCGCGACGATCTTCTGCACCACGTCCATCCCGTCGGCCACACGGCCGAAGACCGCGTAGCCGTCGTTTCCGGGTCCGTGGTTGAGGGAGTCGTTGTCCTTCACGTTGATGAAGAATTGCGACGTGGCGCTGTCCTTGACCTGGGTGCGGGCGAAGGCGACGCTGCCGATGTCGTTCTCGAGGCCGTTGTCCGCCTCGTTCTCGATCGGGGGCCGGGTGGACTTGCGCGTCATGTCCGCGGTCATCCCGCCGCCCTGGATCATGAAGCTCGGGATCACGCGGTGGAAGACGGTCCCGTCGTAGAAGCCGTCGTCGACGTAGGCCAGGAAGTTCTCGACGGACTTCGGCGCCTTGTCGGGGTAGAGCTCGATCTGGATCTCTCCCAGGGAGGTGGTGAAGACGACCACGGGGTTCTCCTCCGCTGCGGCGCATCCGGGGAGCCCGCCCAGCAGCGCGAGAAACGCAGCGGCGGCGACGACGAAACGGGCTGTATTGCGCACGCGCGCACGGTAGCGAACCCGCGGATCGGCGCACCCCGCCGGGCCGCCGGCCGGCCCCGGCGCTAGACTGGCCCGCCTGCCGAGGCTGCTGCCGTGACGCGCGCCCGGCAGCGGCGGCGGGACGCGCGACAGGAGGCGAGAGAATGAACCGATCTCGGGTCGCCGTCGTGCGCACCTCGCCGCGGACGGTGTTCGAGGACTACCACCGGGTCATGAATCTGGCGGACTACCGGTCCGTCATCGCCCCTGACATCGAGACCGCCCTGAAGGTCAACATCTCGTGGCACTTCTTCTATCCCGCGAGCTCGACGACGCCGTGGCAGCTCGACGGCGTGATCCGCGCCATGCGTCGCGACGGCTACGCCGCCGAGCGCATGCACGCCTGCCACAACCGCACCGTCGTGATCGACGCACACCTGGGCGAGCGCGAGAACAAGCAGCTTCCCGTCGTGCAGGCGCATGGCCTGCGCAACGTGCATCTCTACGAGGGCGAGGAGTGGATCCACATCCGCGAGGCGGTGGGCGACCTGGCCGACGAGTTCCTGTGCCTGAACGACGTCTACCCCGAGGGCTTCTCGATCCCCAAGCGCTTCCTCGGTGAGAACATCATCCACCTGCCGACGGTGAAGACGCACGTTTTCACCACGACCACCGGCGCCATGAAGAACGCCTTCGGAGGACTGCTCAACGAGCGGCGCCACTGGACCCACCCGGTGATCCACGAGACCCTCGTGGACCTGCTCGCGATCCAGAAGCGGATCCACCCGGGTATCTTCGCGGTGATGGACGGGACCTTCGCCGGGGACGGCCCCGGGCCCCGCTGCATGGTCCCGCACGTGAAGAACGTCGTGCTGGCGAGCGCCGATCAGGTGGCGATCGATGCCGTCGCGGCGCGGATGATGGGCTTCGACCCGCTCTCGATCCGATTCATCCGACTGGCCCACGAGCGCGGGCTCGGGTGCGGGGATCCCGCGCAGATCGAGATCGTCGGCGACGCGGACGCGGCGGAGCAGCGCTGGAATTTCACCGGCCCCTTTCAGAAGATGACCTTCGCCTCGCGCATGCAACACCAGATCTACTGGGGCCCGCTCAAGCGGCCCCTGGAGTGGTCGCTCAAGACGGTGCTCGCCCCCTGGGCCTACCTCGCGAGCGTGGCCTACCACGACAGCCTCTGGTACCCGCTGGTCGCGAAGCGGCGGGTGCGCGCGGTGATGGCGAGCGAGTGGGGTCGGCTCTTCGCGAACTGGGAGCGGCTGACGCCCGACGAACGCGGCTTCGCCGACGTGGGGGAGGGCGCGGCCGAGCTCCAGCGCAGCGGGCTCAGTGTGTTCGGCACGTCGCTGCGCCTGCTCGTCATGTGCCTGCGCGAGGCGCCGGAGTTCGCCGCGCGGCGGCGCACGCGCGCCGCGTTGCGTCAGGGTTCCGACTAGCCCTCGAAGGCCTTTTCGAGCTCGGAGAGGATCGCGGCCTCCTCGGCGCAGACCTTGTTTCCGAGACCGAGGATGCCGCCGGTCGACTCGGCCACCGCGCGCGCTCGGCCCACGATCTCGGACTTGAGGCGCTGCTTCTCCCGCTCGCCCAGCTTGCTGCACAGGTGCACGATGTACTCGCCCCAGGCCTGGAAGACGCGCGCGTCCGGACGACGCTCGAGCCAGCTCACCAGGAGCGCGTGGCTCGGACTGTCCACGAACACGCCGTTCGCTTCGGCGGCGGCGAGCACGGCTCGCCGCTCCCTCGCGTCCATCTTGCCGTCGGCCCACGCGACCTCCACCAGCGGAATCAGTGACATGGCGGTCCAGGTCGCCGGCTCGATGTCGAGAGCCACCAGCTGGTCGAGCACGTCGCCGTCGCTGACGCCCGAGATCTCGGCGAGCCCGTCCCGGGCGGCCTGCTTGCGCTGTTTGTCGCGCATCTTCGCCAGGAGCTTCTCGTTGTGCTTGGCGAAGAACGAATCCTCGAGGGCCTTCTTGCGGTCTGCCAGGAAATCCTTGGGCATGCGGGCGTGCTCCGGCGATTCTGGGTGGACGTCGGGATTGTACTGCGCTCCCCGTCTCGCTCCAGCGGAGCGGAGGGGGAGGGTCAGGCGCGGATCTGCTCGACCAGATAGGCCTTCTTGCCGACCGCTTCGACGATGTGCAGCTGCGCTTCGAGCCAGTCCGCGGACGCCTCCTCCCCCTTGAGGATCTCCTGGAGGATCTCGCCGGTTCCGCTGTCGCCCTTCTCGTGGCAGAGCGCGATGGCGCTGTTGATGCGTTCGATGGCCTCCGTCTCCAACGCGAGGTCCAGCTTGTGCTGCTCGATCGGATCCTCTCCGATGCGCACGGGGCTGAGTCGCTGCATGTTCGGGAGTCCGTCGAGGTAGAGGATGCGCGCGATCACCAGGTCGGCGTCTTTCATCTCGGCGAGCGCCTCTTCGTACTTCTTCTGGGACAGCCGCGCGTAACCCCAGTTCTCGCACATCTTGTGGTGGACGAAATACTGATTGACGGCGGTGAGCTCCGCGGTGAGAAGGGCATTCAGGGCTTCGATCACCGCGGCGTCGCCTTTCATGAGACCTCCGGTCTTTCAGCCCGAGTCCGCGACGGCCCACCAGCCGCGTCAGCGAGGGCTACTTAATCGAATTCGACCGCGGATGTCGAATTCCGGCGGCGCCGCGCCGGTTGCGCGGTCAGCCGGTGCTGGCGACGAGGCCGGCGAAGGCCGGGAGCGAGGTCGCGTTCTCGGCGGCCTCCTGCGACTCGAGGATCTCGTCGATTGCGGGAGCGCAGCCCTCGCACGCGCCGCCCGCCTTGCAGGAGCGTGCGATCTCCCGGCGCGAGGACGCGCCGCCGCGGATCGCCTTGCGGATCGCGTGATCGCTGATCCCGTGACAATGACAGATGACCACGTTGCGTCCCCCGGTCTCCTGCTCGAGCGGACGCCGTGGCGCCGTCGATCTGGGAGGGGAGTGTATCAATCTGAAAATGAAGTTCAATATCATTTTTGGCCGATCTGCTCCCGGTCCCGCAGGATCCCTTGAAATACAAGTAATAACAGTAAGTTACGGGTTTCGAAGAGCGTGACCGCGGCAGTCACGCCGCACGCCCATCCTACTGGTAGTCTGCACGTCCAGAGAGAGGCGATGACGAGGGGAACCCATCCGCTGCGGATCGGCCAGGGGCCGCGGGCCGTCGAAGCCAGCCTGCTCGGCGCGCTGCGCCCGTTGCTCGAAGCGGGCATCCGGGAGCCGGGTCGGCTCGTCGCGCCGCTGCGGATCGTCGTTCCGTCGCGCAGCCTGCGCGAGCATCTCTCGGCCGTCGTCGTGGCGGAGTTCGGTGCCGTGGCGGGCATCTCGATTCGAACCCTGTACTCGTTCGCCCTCGAGATCGCCGAGCGGACGGGGGAGGGCGCGCCCGTGGGCTCGGCGCTGTTCGCGGTGATGGTGCGCCGGCTCGCGCGCGCCGAGCCGGTCCTGCGCGACGGCTTCGAGCCGTTCGTCGACGGCTACGGTCCGGTCGAGGCCGGCGTCGCCGACCTGCTCGACGCCGGCTTCGAGCCCCACCACGCCGAGGTCCTCGACGAGGGAATCCTCGCCGCCGGCGAGGTGGGCCCCGAGGCCGAGCGGGCCCGGGCGCTGGTGCGCGTGGCGGCGCGGGTCGGGACGAGCCTCGCGGAGCACGGCCTCCGTCACCGCTCCCAGCTTTTCCGCGCGGCGCGCGAGCGCTTCCAAAGCGACCCGGCGGGCGCGCTGCCCTGTCGGGCGCTCTTCGTACACGGCTTCGCCGACGCCACCGGGGTTCAGGCCGATTGGATCGAGGCGCTGGTGCGATACGGCGGCGCCCGGGTCCTCCTCGATCACCCGCGCGACCCCGCATCCGCCGAAGGCGCGTCCGAGACGGAGTTCACCCGACGCTTCGGCGAGCGGCTCGAGAGCGCCGCGGGCGGCGTCGAGACCGTCGCCCCGCGCGGCGAGCGCCCGCGGGTCGCGGTGCTGCGAGCGCCCGGTCCCCACGCGGAGGCTCGTGGCGTGGCGGATCGCGTGCGCGCACTGCTCGACGCCGGGGCTCGGGCGGAGCGGATCGGTGTCGTGGCGCGCGGCCTCGCGGCGTACGCGGTGCCGCTGCGCCTGCACTTCGGGCGGCTGGGGATCCCCTTCTCGGCATTGGGCGAGCGCGGGCCGAACGATGAGGTCGGCGGCCGGATCGCGGCCCTGCTGGAGCTCGTCGCGCAGGGCCCGCGCCTGCCCGCAGAGCGCTGGCTCGACCTGTGCGTGTTCCCCGGGCGTTCGTCGCCGGAGGCGACGAGCGTCGAGCTGGCCGACCTCGGCCTGGCCCTCCACGCGCGGGGCGCCGCACGCCTGGTGGACGCGGCGTCGCTGGAGATCTCCGAGCCGGAGAGCGAAGAGGCGCTCGCGCTTCCGGTGCGCAGCGGTCTTCGGGAGGACGACGCCGGGGCGGGCCGGCTCCCGCACCGGCGAATCCACCGCGCGCTTCTCGAGCGCGCCATCGCCGCAGCCCGGTCCCTGGACGAGCGCTTCACTCACCAGCCGGAACGCGATCGACTGGACGCGCATCGCGAGTGGCTGCGCCGTTTGATCGACGATGACCTGAACTGGCGGAGCGACGCTCGCGAACGGAGCGCGCTGGAGGCGGCGATCTTCGCGCCTCGGGCCGAGCTTCCCGGCGACGTCGAGCTGGGCCGCGACGATTTCATCCTCCTGCTCGGCCGGGTGCTGGGGGGCGCAGGCTCGACGCCGCTCGGCGGCGAGGGCGCCGGCGTCGCGGTCCTGAACGTGATGGAGGCGCGCGCGCGCACGTTCGACCACCTGTTCGTGATGGGCCTCGGACGGGGCCTCTTTCCCCGACCGGTCGCCGAGGATCCACTGCTGTCCGACGCGCTGCGAAGGCGCCTGCGCGCCGTGCTTCCCGACCTTCCCGTCAAGTCGGAGGGCCACGACGAGGACCGCTACCTGTTCGCGCAGCTCCTGTCGGCGAGCCCGGAGGTCACGCTCTCGTGTCCGATCACCGACGACGACGGCAAGCCGCACCCCGTTTCACCGCTCGTCGAGCGACTCCAGTCCGATGGGACCGTGCCCGAGCCGGATGCGATTCCCTCGCTTTACGGGGTCTGCGCGCCGGGACGACCGGACGCCTCGCGCCCGCCGCGTCCCGCCCACGAGCACGCGATCCTGGCCGGGCTCTACGGGTCGCGCAAGCGCTTCGAACGCGTGCTGCGGATTGCCCTCGACGAGGGGGCGTCGGAGGGTCCCCGCACGGAAAGGGCGGAGCCGCTTGCCCTCGCTCGCTCGCGCTGCGCGGTGCTCGCCGAGCTCGATCCCCCTTCGAGCCAGCCCCGCGACCCGGGCCCCTATTTCGGCTACACGGGCGGACCCCCGGGTACGGCGGCCGGGGAAACTCCGTACGTGACCGTCCTGGAGGACCTGGCCGGATGTCCGTGGCGCACGTTCCTGAGCCGCGTTCTTCGGCTCGAGCTCCCGCCCGACTCGCTCGGGGATCTCCCCGGAGTCGAGCCCCGGGTCCTGGGAAGCGTCGTCCACCGCGCGCTCGAGCGGATCGCGGTGCAGGAGCTCGGAGACGCGCCCGGGGATCTCGACGCGGCATGGCGCCGCGATCCGGTACCGGTGCGCTGGCCCGACGCCGAGACCCTCGACGCGATGGTTCGCAGCTGCGCGGAGTCGGTGGCGCGCGAGGAGGGGATCGCGCTGCGAGGCTTCGAGCGCATCCTGGCGAAGCGCGCTCACGCGCGCCTCGAGATCGCACGGGAACGAGACTGGTCCGAGCCGAGCGCGGCGGTTGCGGTGCTCGGCGCCGAGCTGACCGGCTCCGTCGCGTTGCGCGATGCGCAGGGGCGAGAGCGGACGGTGCGCTTTCGGGCGGACCGCGTCGACCGCAGCGAGGGCGGGTTGTGTCTCACCGACTACAAGACGGGAAAGCCGCCCGACACGCAGAAGACGCTCTCGATTCGGGAGGAGCACCATCGCCAGCGCGTCGCCCGCGGTGAGATGCTCCAGGCGACCGCCTACGCCCGGGCGGGCGGGCGCTGCGCACCGGCCCGGGGGCGTTACCTGTTCCTGAGCCCCGAGACGCCGGAGCACGCGTGCAGCCTCGAAGTGCGCTCCGACGACGAGGCATTCGCCGCGGCGTTCGAGTCCGCCGTGCGAAGCGTGCTCGAGGTGTGGGATCGCGGCGCCTTCTTCCCGCGTCTGGCCGACGCCAAGGGGAGGGAGCCCGATCGCTGTGGGTGGTGCGAGGTGAGGGTCGCCTGCCTGCGCGGCGACTCGGGGGCGCGGCGCCGACTCGAGGGCTGGACGGGCGCCGACGCGGCCGCGCGAGACCGCAGCCCCGCCGAGCGGGCGCTCCTCGGGGGCTGGAAGCTCGGGGAGGGGGCGTGACGGAAGACGCGCGCGTCGCGGAGCTGCGGCGCGAAGACGCGGAGGCCCGCCGCCTGGCGCAGCAGGTGTTCGACCGGCCCTTCATGCTCGAGGCCGGTGCGGGCACCGGCAAGACCGCCGCCCTGGTATCGCGCATCACAGCCTGGACCCTGGGCGAGGGCTGGGAGCGCGCGGCCGCCGCGCTGCGTGGGGCAGACGGCGCCGCGGGGCTCGATCACCACGTGGCCGCGCGCGTCCTGTCGGGCGTCGTCGCCATCACCTTCACCGAGGCGGCGGCGGCCGAGATGGCGACGCGCGTCGACGCGGCGCTGCGCGGCGTCGAGCGTGGAGAGCTCCCGGTCGGCGTCGTCGAGGACTGCCTGCCGGTGGCATCGCTGCGACGCGAGCGCACGCGGGCGCTGCGCAGCGCCCTCGATTACCTCGAGGTGCACACCATCCACGCGTGGTGCCGCCGTCTCCTCTCGCTGTATCCGCTCGAGGCGCAGCTGCACCCTCGGCTCGAAATCGACGCAGAGGGCCGGCGCCAGGCGGAGGTGGTGCGCGACGTGCTGGAGGCTCGACTGCGCGCGGCGTACGACGACCCCGGCGATCCGGATTATCTGGCGCTGGCGGAAGTGGACGCGGGTCCGCGCGCGATCGAGGCGGAGGTGTGCGCGCTTCTCTCGGAGGGGGTCTCTGCCGAGGCGCTCGAGAGCGACCCGCTTGCCCCCGATCGCCTCGAGCACCTGCGAGATCGGCTGCGCGAGTCACTCGAAGCCGTACGGGCCGCCACCGGGGACTGCATGGATGCGTGCGGCGTCCGCGTCGCGGAGGCGACGAGCGCGCGCATCCGCCAGACCGTCACGCGGCTGGAGCAGGAGCCCTTCTCGACCCGCTCGGAATTCGAAGCGTTCCTGGCGTGGCTCGGGGTGCAGTGGCAGGACAACGAGGTCGGCCGGCTCGGGGAATGGGCGCGTGGGAAGTTCGGCACGAAGGAGGGCAATGCCCTCGGCGACCGGACGGAGGCGCTGGCCGAGCCCGCCGCCGATCTCGCAGGGCTGATCCGGCACCTCGCGAGCCTCGACCTGGAGCGTCTCGACCGCGGCCGGCGGGTGGTGGTCGCGCTGCTCGGCGCGGTCGAAGCGCAGCTTCGCGCGCGCGGGGTGTTGAGCTTCTCGGGCCTGCTCACTGAGACGGCCCACCTTCTCGCGAGTCGACCCGATGCGGCGGCGCGCGTCAGGGACCGCGTCGATCAGCTGCTCGTCGACGAGTTCCAGGATACCGATCGCCGGCAGTGCGAGATCGTGCATGCGGTCGCGCTCGAGGGCCCGGAGTCGTCGCGTCCAGGACTCTTCCTCGTGGGCGATCCGAAGCAGTCGATCTACGGCTGGCGCAGCGCCGACCTCGCCGCGTACGACGCGTTCGTTCGGGACGTCGAGGAGGCCGGCGGCCTTCGCCGCCGCCTGTCGGTCAACTACCGGTCCGTGCCGGCCGTTCTCGACGAGGTCGAGCGGATCGCGGCGCCCCTCCTGGTGCCGCGCGAGGGCGTACAGCCGCCCTTCCAGGTGCTCGTCCCGAGCCCCGAGAACCGGGACGCGGGCGGCTTCGCCGCCGGACGCTTCGCCCCGGTCGAGTTCTGGCTGCCCGACACGGTCGATCGCGCCGCGGGCGTCCGGACGTCGACTGCCGCGGCCGCCGCCGCGCGAATCGAGGCCACCGCCCTGGCCCGCGACCTCCGCGCGCTCCACGACGACCATGGCGTGGCGTGGAAGGGCGTCGGCGTCCTCTTCCGCAGTCGGGGCGAGTGGGACATCTATCTCGGCGCCCTGCGCGAGGCCGGTGTGCCGTACGCGGTGGTGGGAGATCGCAGCTACTACCAGCGCCGCGAGATCATCGACGCGTCCGCGCTGGTGCGCAGCGCGCTCGATCCCAACGACCACCTGGCGCTCCTCGCCTTCCTGCGCTCGGCAGCCGTCGGCGTACCGGACGCCGCGCTGCTCCCGCTGTGGCGCCGCGACTTTCCCTCGCTCCTGACGAATCTCGAGGACCTCACCCCGGACAAGTGTGCGGAGCTCGCCGACGGCGTGCGCGCCGCGGCGGTCTCCCTGCCGTCGGACGTTCCCGGGTGCGAGCGCGTGGAGGGCTGGGAGAGCAACCTGCTGGCCGCCATCGACGCCCTGAAGGAGCTTCGCCGCTCTGCCCGCCGCGACCCGCCTGACGTCTTCGTCGAGCGGCTGCGCACCGCGCTGCTCTTCGAGGCGAGTGAGGCGGCGCGCTTCCTCGGTCCCTGGCGCGCCGCCAATCTGGAGCGCTTCTTCCGCGAGCTCACGCAGGAGCTGTGCGAGGGAGCCAACCGCCACGCGGTCCTGCGCCGACTTCGAAGCGCCGTGCGCGACGAGGAGGTGGCCGAGGAGGCCACGCCGCGCGAGGTCGTGGACGACGCCGTGCAGATCCTGACGATTCACGGCGCCAAGGGCCTCGACTTCGAGCACGTCTACGTGATGCAGCTGCACAAGGGATCGGGCGGCGCCGGGGCCGGGCGCGTTCCCGCCGCGGCGGTCGACGGCCGCATGGAGTACGCGCTCTTCGGGGCGCCGACGCCGGGCTTCGACCGGGTGCGCCAGGCGCGCGATCGGGTCGCCGAGGCCGAGACTGTGCGCACGCTCTACGTGGCGATGACGCGCGCGAAGTCCCGGCTGGTGCTCTCCGGCCGCTGGCCGGATCCCGGGAAGGACGGGCGGGGATCCCACGCGGGCCTGCTGCGGGCGCGGGCGCTCCCGGCGCCGGATTTCGACGCCGAGCTGGGACGGCTCGTCGAGCGCGGTGAGGCGGACTTCTTCGACGCCGCCGCGGCGCGTTGGGTCTTCCCGTCGCTCTCACGCGAGCGGCCGCCGTCGGTGGCGTGGGCGCAGGCCGGGGACGCCGCGCTGCCCCGACCCGCCGAGATCGAGCGCGACGCGCGCCGCCTGCGGACCGAGCGCGATCGCGTCGCCGCCCAGCGCGAACGCCGCTTCGGCGCCGCCGCCTCGGATGACGGCTCCCGCGACTGGCGCGAGCAGCGCGCCGACCGCGCGGCCGGCGAAGCCGCTGCGACGGCGTCGCCCGCCGAGGTCGCGCGTGCCGTCGGTACGGCGCTGCACCGCGCGCTCGAGGAGTTCGACCTCGAGGTCGAACCCGAAGCCGAGTTCGCGCGGTGGCGCGACGCGCTCGAGGGCGATCTGAGCGCGCTGGTGGAGCCCGAGAGCCTCGCAGCGGCGGTCGCAGACGCGCGAGCGCTGTTCGACGCGCTCGTCGCGGGCCGTCTCTTCTCGCGGCTCCGCTCGCTCGCCGGCTGCGTCGTCGCCCGCGAGCTTCCGGTGCTGGCGCCGCCGGACGCGGACGGCGGCCCCGCCGCCTACGTCTCGGGTGCGATCGACCTGCTCTACCGCGATCCCGAATCGGACGAGCTGGTCATCGCCGACTACAAGACCGACCGCGTATCCCCCGAGACGCCGCTCTCCGAGTACAGCCTCACCTACGTGGGCCAGGGCGCCGTCTACCGCCGCGCCGTGCGGGAGGCGTTCGCGCTGGCGTATACGCCGCGCTTCGAGCTCTGGTACCTGCGCCGAGACGAGATCGTGACGCTCTGACGCCGCGGGGCGTGCTTGCGATACGCTTACGCCGACCCGGGCCGCGCCGGCACGGGGGGGGACGTCCAGGCCATGCTGAACGAGAGCTACCCCTACTACCTCGGCAACGAGCCGGTCTCCCCGAACCGCGACCTCGAGGTGACCGACAAGTACACGGGCGAGGTCGTCACCCGCGTGGCGATGGCCGACCCCGCCGCGATCGACGCGGCGATTGGTCGCGCCGCCGGGGCCGCCGGGCCGATGCGCGAGCTGCCCGCCTACGCGCGCCAGCGCGTGCTCGACCACTGCGTGGCGCGCTTCCGCGAGCGTCAGGAAGAGCTCGCGATGGCGCTCTGCATCGAGGCGGGCAAGCCGATCCGGGACGCGCGCGGCGAGGCGACCCGCCTGGTCGACACCTTCCGCGTCGCCGCCGAGGAGTCCGTGCGGATCACGGGCGAGGTGATGCCGCTGGACATCAGCCCGCGGGCGCACGGATACACGGGAATGTGGAAGCGCGTCCCCGTCGGGCCCTGCTCCTTCATCTCGCCCTTCAACTTCCCGCTCAACCTCGCCGCTCACAAGGTGGCGCCGGCGATCGCCGCGGGTTGCCCCTTCGTGCTCAAGCCCGCGAGCTTGACGCCGGTCGGTGCGCTCATCATCGGCGAGGTGCTGGCCGAGACGGATCTGCCGGCCGGCGCCTTCTCGATCCTTCCGGCGCGGCGGGACGGGGCGGGCCTCTTCACCACCGACGACCGCCTGAAGCTCCTCAGCTTCACCGGCTCGCCGGAGGTGGGCTGGGACCTCAAGGCCCGCGCCGGGAAGAAGAAGGTCGTGCTCGAGTTGGGCGGAAACGCCGCCGTGATCGTGGATCGCGACGCGGACCTCGATGACGCCGTGGCGCGGATCGTGTTCGGCGCCTTCTACCAATCCGGCCAGAGCTGCATCGGGGTTCAGCGCATCCTCGTCCACGAGGACGTCCACTTCGCGTTTCGCGAGCGGCTCGTCGCAGCGACCGAGGCCCTGAAGATGGGCGACCCCAAGGACCCGGAGACCTTCATCGGGCCCATGATCTCCGAGAAGGAGGCCGCGCGTCTCGACGCCTGGATCCAGGCGTCGGTCGCTGCGGGCGGCAGGCTCCTGTGCGGGGGCAAGCGCGACGGGGCCATGCTCGAGGCCACGCTGCTCGAGGACGTTCCCGTGGACCGGGAGGTCGTGTGCAAGGAGGCCTTTGGGCCGGTCGCGGTGATCTCCTCGTTTCGCGACTTCGACCTCGCGCTCGACCAGGTGAACGACAGCGCGTATGGCCTGCAGGCGGGGATTTTCACGCGCGATCTCTACAAGGCCCAGCGGGCGTGGGACCGCCTCGAGGTGGGCGGGGTCGTGATCGGCGACGTGCCCTCGTGGCGCGTCGACCACATGCCCTACGGCGGTGTGAAGGACAGCGGTCTCGGGCGCGAGGGCGTCCGCTTCGCCATCGAGGACATGACGGAGATCCGGCTCCTCGTCGTGCGGACGCCCGCGTGAGCGGCGGCGAGTCGATCCGCGAGATCCTCGCCCGCGAGGCGGCGGGCGGCGAGGCGACGGTCCGCGGCTGGATCCGCACCGCCCGCCACTCGAAGGGTGTGAGCTTTCTCGAGGTCGCCGACGGCTCCTGCTTCGCCGGGCTCCAGGTCGTGGTGGACCCGGCGCTCGAGAACTACGAGGCCGAGCTGCGGCCGCTGGGCACGGGCTGCGCCGTCGCCGCGATGGGCGAGTTGGTCGACTCGCCCGGAAAGGGGCAGCGCTTCGAGCTGAGGGCGCGCCGCGTCGAGGTGGTGGGCACCGTCGACCCCGACTACCCGCTCCAGAAGAAGCGCCACTCCTTCGAGTTCCTGCGCACCCTGGCGCATCTGCGGCCGCGCACCAACACCATCGGGGCCGTGCTCCGCGTGCGCAATGCGGCCTCCCGAGCGATCCACGCATTCTTCCAGGAGCGCGGCTTCATCCACCTCCACTCGCCGATCATCACCGCCTCGGACGCCGAAGGGGCGGGCGACATGTTCCGGGTGTCGACCCTGGACCCCTCGAACCCGCCGCGCGACGGAGAGGGCCGGGTCGACTTCGGTCGCGATTTCTTCGGCCGGGAGGCCTACCTCACGGTCTCGGGGCAGCTCGAGGCCGAGATCGCCGCTCTCGCCCTCAGCCGGGTCTACACCTTCGGCCCCACCTTCCGGGCCGAGAACTCCAACACCAGCCGCCACCTCGCCGAGTTCTGGATGGTGGAGCCGGAGATGGCCTTCTGCGATCTCGCCGGCGACATGGACCTCGCCGAGGCCTTTCTGAAGCAGGTCTTCCGCAGCGTCCTCGAACAGTGTCCCGACGACATGGCCTTCTTCAACCAACGCATCGACGACAGCGTCATCGCCACGCTGACCCACGTCATCGAGACGCCCTTCGAGCGCATTACCTACGGCGAGGCGGTCGAGATCCTGGAGCGCAGCGGCGAGTCTTTCGAGTTTCCGGTGAAGTGGGGCGCCGACCTCCAGAGCGAGCACGAGCGCTACCTCACCGAGCAGCACATCCGCCGGCCCGTCATCGTCACCGACTACCCGGCCGCCATCAAGGCCTTCTACATGTACCTGAACGACGACGAGCGGACCGTGCGTGCCATGGATGTCCTCGTGCCCAAAGTCGGCGAGATCGTCGGCGGCTCGCAGCGCGAGCACCGCCTCGACGTGTTGCGCCGGCGCATGCGCGACTGCGGCCTGCCCGAGGAGCGCTACGGCTGGTACCTGGACCTGCGGCGCTACGGCTCGGCGCCCCACGCGGGCTTCGGCCTGGGCTTCGAACGCGTCGTCCAGTTCATGACCGGGATGGCGAACATCCGGGACGTGATTCCGTTCCCGCGCGTCCCCGGCTACGTGGACTTTTAGGCGCGACGGTTCGACGAGCCGAGCCGGCGACCGCCGATCGCGAACGCCGCGCGGCCCCGATTGCACGGCCGTAGGCGGCGGAGCCGGGAGGATCCCTCCGCGAATGGCTCGGCCGCGCGCACTTGGTTCCGACATCCGGAGACCACGGGCGGCCTGCGCTTGATTTCGCTGCGGGATCCTCCCGGCTCCGCCGCGGTTCTCTGACTACGCGGCGCAGACGTAGTCGCGGGTCTCGCGATAGCCGAGCTTGGAGAGCTCCGCGCGGATCTCGCCGCGCGCTCGCTCGCGGGCGACGGAGACCACGAGCGGCTCGACGGGGCGCGAGGCGAGCGCCTCGGGCGCGATCACGGGAGCACCCTGGATGGTCTCGCCGATGCGTCCCGGGTGCAGCTCGACGATGGCCGCGGGGCGCTTGCCACGGTCGCGCAGGGCCCGACACAGGGACCGGCCGGTGGCGCCGTAACCCCACAGCACGTAGCGGTCCGAGGTGCCGAGGAAACCGCGGGCGAGGAAGGCGGCCTTGCAGGCGGTGAAGCGCGCGATTGCATAATCGGGACTGCTGCGCGAGAGCCGCCCGGCACCGTGACGCCAGGCGAGCAGCCGCCGCGGTACGACGCTCACGCGGTGTCCGCCCTCGAGCAGGCGCAGCACGAGGTCGTAGTCCTCCGGCCAGCCGCGATCGCGGTAGCGAAGCGCCCCCAGCACCTCGCGGCGCGCCACGAGCGTGGGATGGGCGATGGGGCACTCGACGAAGGCCTCCTCGCGCACCCGCCGGGGCGAGTCGATGCTCGCGAGCCACCGCTCGTAGGCGCGCATGCCGTTACCGAGGGCGCGGCGCGGGAAGAGGCGCACGTGCGAGCCCACCGCCGCGAGCTCCGGGTCGGCTTCGAGCGCGGCGGTCTGGGCCGCGAGACGATCGCGGTGCATGAGGTCGTCCGCGTCCATGCGCGCGACGAAGCGTCCGCGGCAGAGGGCGAGGCCGGCGTTGAGCGCGGCGACGAGGCCGCGGTGGCTCTCGCGGACGACGCGGAAGCGCGCGTCGGCGGCGGCCACGCCGCGCGCGCAGGCGAGGCTCCCGTCGCGCGAGCCGTCATCCACGATCACGCACTCGAAATCGCGCTCGGTCTGGCGCTGGATGCTGCGCAGGCAGGCGGCCAGCGTGGCCTCGGCGTCGAAGACCGGGAGCAGCACCGAGACGCGGGGCGGAGCTTCCGGCACGGGGCCTCCGATGAGTCGATCCCCGCCCAGCGTATCCGACCGCGCGCCGCGGGCGAAAGTCGGCCATCGACGATAGCGTCGGGTGCCGTGGAGATCCGAAGCCTTCGCGAGGACGAGCTCGAACAGGCGTGGGAGCTGGACCGCTACTCGTTCAACGCTCCGGCGCAGCACCGCGATCGCTTCCTGCGCTGGGACCCGTCGCGCCTCGTCGGGGCCTTCGACGGTGGCCGCCTGGTGGCGATGACGGGTGCGCACGAGTTGGGGCAGTTCTTCGGCGGCCGCTCGGTTCCCATGGGCGGGCTCGCGTCGGTCGCGGTGTCGCCCGACCGGCGCGGTCAGGGCGTCGCCGGGCGGGTGATCGTCGCGGTGCTGAAGGCGATGCTCGAGCGCGGCCAAGTCATCTCGACGCTGTTCCCGGCCACCACCTCGCTGTACCGCAGCCTCGGCTGGGAGGTCGCCGGCACCTATCTGTGGCGCCGGATCGCTCCCCGCGTGCTGCGTTCCATCGCGGCGCCCGAAGGTGGGCGCGTTCGCCCCTGTGGGCCGGACGAGTGGGAGTCGCTCCGGGCCTGCTACGCGCGCCTGGCGCAAAGCGTGAACGGATTCGTCGACCGCTCCGAGCACTGGTGGGCACTGCTCCGGGACGTGTGGAGCGAGCGACGCGTCTATGTCGCGGAGAGCGACGGCGGCGAGATCGAGGGCTACCTCGTCTACCACCAGGTCCCCGGGGAGCACAGCGCCTTCGGCGGGCCCTTCGTGCTCGGCGTGGAAGACGCCGTGGCGACCGGCCGCGACGCCGCGGCCGCGCTGTGGCGACTGCTCGGCTCGTGGTCGTCCCAGGCCGATCGGGTGATCTATCGCGGCTCGGCGGAGGACCCGCTGCTGCTCCTGCTGCCGGAGCAGTCGCTCGAGGTGGTCGCCGAGGTTCGCTGGATGACGCGAATGGTCGATGCGGCGGGCGCCGTCGAAGCGCGGGGATTCGCGCCCGGCGTGGACGTGCAGGTGGATCTCGCGCTGCGCGACCCGATCCTCCCGACCAACGACGGGCGCTTCGTCCTCACCGTGAGCAAGGGCCGGGGTCGCCTCGAGTCCGGCGGCAGCGGGACCGTGGCCCTCGATGTCGGCCCCTTCTCCGCGCTCTACACGGGCTGGGCCTCGACGTCGGTGCTGGAGCGCGCCGGGCGGCTCAGCGGCGGCACGCCCGAGGAACGCGGCGCCCTCGACGCTGCGTTCGCCGGACCCGTTCCCTGGATGCTCGACCAGTTCTGAGCGAGGCCCCCCGGGCCCGGTCGAACGCGTCCTGCCTAGGTGCGCGCTTCCATCTCGCGGATCTTCAGGTACAGCGCGACCGACAGCAGGATCATGAACCCGATGGCGACGCGCAGCCCCGTGAGCCGGAACCGGTACTCGCCCTCCGCCGCTTCGACCTGCTCCCAGCCCTGCCGAGCCGCTTCGTGTCCGCGCTTCTCGATCTTCTCGAACTCACTCCTGTCGAACGCGTGGATGAGCGATCGCGACTGTCTGAGGGTGTCCTCCATGTCGTCGACGGTCGCCGCCAGGGGCTCGACGTCCAGTCCCTTCTCGGCGAGCTGGTGCACCTGTTCGGCGAGGGACTTCTGCTCGGTCGCCAGCGTGCTGATCGAGGCATAGAAGTACTCCGCGGTCCGTATGCAGTCCGGGTTGTCCTCGGCGTTCTCGCGGTGGCACTCATAGCAGAGCGGATTGGACTTCTCGTTGAGCATCGAGTCGTCCGTCCTGGCGATCGCGTGGTTCCCGTGGCACTTCTCGCACTCGGGCCAGCCGTTGCGCTCGAAAGCCTTCTTGTGCTTGCTGCCCTCGAAGAGCTCTCCGTTGCCGGAGTGACAGGTGCGGCACACCTGCCCGATGCTGGCGATCTCGGGCGGCATCGCGGCGTGGTTCCCATGGCAGTCGTTGCAGGCGGGAGCCCCCGTGTCCCCGCGCTCGAGCAGGGCGCGACCGTGGACGCTGGTCTCGAACTCCTCCAGCTGGTTGGTCGGCAGGGGATCCCCGGCGGCGTCCTTGTAGCCCTTCATGTAGTCGGCGTCGGCGTGACAGGCGCCACAGGTGTAGGGAACGTTCCGGGGATGGACCGGCGAACGGGGGCTCTTCGAATCGCGGATCCCGTGGACACCATGACAGCTCACACACTGGGCGGCCTTCGAGTCCGCCTGCTCCAGGAGCAGTTTTCCATGCAGGCTCTCCCGGTACTTTGCGTACTGGTCCGTGGCCAGCGACGGGTCGAAGCGCCGCATGAAGGCCGGGTCCGAGTGGCAGCGCGCGCAGAAGTCGGGGATCCAGGTTCGATCCGCGTGCCGCTCGGGCGCTTCCGGCCAGCGATCGTAGATCTCGTCGGCCATGTCCTCGTCGGTGGGGGTCCCGCCGTGGCATCCGGAGCAGGAGAGGCCGCGGCGAAAGTGCACGTCGCGGACGACTTCCCTCAGATTCAGGTGCGGCGGCGACCCGACCGCCTCCGGATCGGTCCAGAACAGGGTCTCCGGATCCTGCGCCTCGGGGTCCGTGTGACACAAGACGCAGTTGTCCCGCATCAGAAGCTCGAGCTTCGACGGGCTGAGAGCGAGGGAGAGCAGCTCTCTCAGCTGGCTGGCCTCGTTCAAGAGCTCGTTGTCGATCGCATCGTTGAAGAGATCCTTCGCTTGTGCGGGCAACCCCTCGAAATACTCGCGTTCCTCGGCTCCGATCAGCGCTTCACCGTCCTCGCCTTGCGTCGAAAACAGCTCGCTCAGCGCCTCCGAGGGCGCGAACCCTCCCTCCGGCGGATCGGCGGCGCCGACCGCGAGGATCGCCAGGATCAGAAGCGGAACGACGGTCCGACTCCTCAGTGTCCACCTCCGGCGGGCATAGCCGAAGTCCGACCGCGAGCGACGGTGAAGCCCGTCGCCAGCGCAGCAGCGGCGGCGGCGATCGCGCCCGCCGCCAGGTAGGGAAGTCCAACCAGCCCGTGCAGCACGGCGTGCAGGACCGCCGCGCCGCTGAAGACGAACCACCGATCCCGGTAGACTGCAATACGCACGGCCGTGACCGCGACGGCGACCGCCAACAGGATCCAGGCGCAGGGCCTCGCCACGGCCGCGGGATCGGGAAACCCTCCGTCAGCGACTGCGCCCGCGCCGATGTCCCATGCCTTGAGCATGAGGAAGGTGATGAACAGCATGGCGCCGACCCCGAAATCGGTGAAGGCGGGGGAGGGCTCGTCGCGCCGAGCCTTCCGGTCGAGCCACGGCACGAGCGCCCACGTCGTCATCAGGAGGCTCACCACCGCCAGGCAGACCTGCGGCCCTTCCAACCCGAAGAGGTGAGGCGGGAACTCCTTGAGGAGCTGGTAGATCCAGAGGAAGTACCACTCCGGCTTGATCCCCGGGTAGGCGGGTGCCAGGGGGTCCGCCTTCTGCCCCAGCTCCCACTCGACGCCCGGGATGCCCGGGCCATAGGGGAGGAGCAGGGCGAGCACCAGCAGCGCCGCCAGGCACAGGATCCACCACAGCAGGTCGCGCAGCGCGAAGTTCGGAAAGAATCGCATGCCGCGCGGCGCGACGTGCTTGGCGATCGGCGGCGCCATGCCCTGACGCTGGATGAAGATCAGGTGGACGGTGATCAGCCCGACCGTGAGGATGGGGAGAATGCAGATGTGGAGGGCGAAGAAGCGGTAGACCGTGTTGATCGTCACGTCCGGCCCGCCGCGCATCACCTGAAGCAGCCAGTTTCCGACGACGGGAACCGACTTGACCGAGTCCGTTCCGACGGCCGTCGCGAAGAACGCCAGCTCGTTCCAGGGCAGCAGGTAGCCCGAGAAGCCGAAGCCCAGGGCCAGATTGAACAGGAGGAACCCCGTCAACCAGGTCAATTCCCTCGGAGGCCGGTAGGCCTTCAGCATCATCGTGCTCAGCATGTGCACGACGAGCGAGACGATCATCAGGTGGGCGCTCCAGCAGTGCACGGAGCGGACGAGCCAGCCGAAGGGGACCTTCGTGGTGATGTAACGGATGCTCTCGTACGACGTGTTCTCGCCGGGCTGGTAGTACACGAGGAGCAGCACGCCGGAGACGATCTGCACGGCGAAGAAGAACAGGGTGGTTCCGCCCAGGAAGTACCAGAACAGCGGGTGCGCCCCGAGCGGCACCTCCTTGTGGCGGAGGAACTCGATGAGCGGCGAGACGCCGTATCGCTCGTCGATCCAACGGTAGAGGCGCTTGTCCGCGCGTGCGGTGCTCATACCGTGACCTTGATGACTCCTTCCTCGTCGCGCTGGACCGCGTAGGTCGCCAGGGGCTTCGGCGGCGGTCCCGCCACGACGCGGCCCTGGAGGTCGAAGCGGCCGTTGTGGCAGGCGCACACGATGAGTGAGTCGCGAGGCATGTACTTCACGGTGCAACCCTCGTGCGTGCACTTGGCGTCGAGTGCCCGAAGCTCCCCCTCGGAGTCTTCCAACACGAGAACCCGCCGCCGGCCCACAGGGACGATCGCGAACTTGTCGCGCTCGATCTTCGTCACCTCGGACCTCGTCAGTTGGACGGGACCTCCCGGCCCCACCAGGGGCAGGGGGGTGAGGTAGCGGATCACGGGATAGAGAACGCTCGCGAGCCAACCCAGCACTCCCACGCTGAGCAGGACGTTGAGGACGCTGCGGCGCGACAGACGGGCGGGAGATGCGTGATGCGACATGGGCCCCCTCAGAAATCCGGGAATGGATGCTTCCGATTGCGAAGCTAGCTGTCCTGGTTCCCGCTCCTTCGTCTTCGGATCAGAGGGAGATGGGTGAACGACAGCCCCATCAACTCGAGTAACGGCTGCCCGCGAAACTCCTCGTCGTTCTGAAGCTGCATCGCGCCGATCCCCCCTACCCCGAGCGCGCAGGCCGCGATGACCGCCAGGAGGGCGAGCAGCGGCATCTGTTGCAACACGGCGAGCAGGCCGGAGACGATCACCAACGCGGCGAAGAGGATGAGAACGCCTCTCGCCCAGAGAGCGTTCCACACGACCGGCTCGGCCGCGGCCGGCGTCATGGCGGCTGCCTTGCTTCGGAGTCGGCCGAGGATTCTCTGGAGCTTGTACTCCTCGTCTTCGAGCATTCCTTCGGCCACGTCGCCGACGAGAGCTTCGAGCTGTTCCCGCTCGTGGGGGTCGATACCGGAATTCTCGAGAAGGGAGTGATAGCCGGCCATCGCCTGCTCGTGGAGCTCCGGAGGCGCCCCGCTTCCGGCCAGGTCCGCGATGAAGACCGTTCTTCTTCCCAGCTCGAACCAGGGGAAGACATAGGCTCTCTCGGTCTGGAACGTTCGCTCGAAGGACTCGAGGAAGGCCGCGATCGCCTTGTCGCCGTGCTTGCACTGCCTGGCAACCTCGTCCCAACTCATCCCCAGGCTCGCGAAGAAGCGCTCCGGCTTGGGTTCAGAGAGTGA
>JAOTUO010000126.1 GCA_029863845.1 Myxococcales bacterium | reverse complement strand
GCCGTAGTAGGCGTCGCGCTGGGGGTGACGCGGGTCGCCCTCGAGCTGGTGCGTCACGTAGAGGGCGGCGCCCAGGGCGCCGCCGTCGTCGCCTGCCGCCGGCTGGATCCAGACCTGGTCGAAGATCCCTTCGCGCTCGATCGCCCAGTTGGCCACCGAGTTGAGGCCCACGCCGCCCGCGATCACCAGGTTCGGGATGTCGTAGCGTTCGCGCGCGGCCCGGGCGACGCCCAGGATCAGCTCCTCGGCCACCACCTGGCCCGAGCGCGCCAGATCCTCGTGGTGCTGCTCGATGTCCTCCTCCGGCGCGCGCGGCGCGAATCCGAAGAGGTCCCGCCAGCGGCGCTCGTCGAAGGCGAAGCGGTTCGACCAGTGGTGAGCAAAGTAGCGCATGTCGAGGGCGAACGAGCCGTCGTCGCGGCGGTGCACCAGCTTGCGGAACTGATCGACGAAGAGCGGCTCGCCGTAGGGCGCGAGCCCCATCACCTTCCACTCGCCGTCGTTCACCTGGAAGCCCAGGTAGGCGGTGAGGGCGCTGTAGAGAAGGCCGACCGAGTGGGGAAAGTGGATGGCGGCATCGAGCTGGATGTGCTGGTCGCGACCGAAGCCGATGGCGCTCGTCTCCCACTCACCGACGCCGTCGAGGGTCATGATGGCGGCTTCCGAGAAGGGGCTGGGGTAGAAGGCCGATGCGGCGTGGCTCAGGTGGTGTTCGTTGAAGAGGATGGGTCCGGCGTAGTTGGGGTAGTGCCGGAGGATCACGCTCCGCACGTTGAGCTTGTTCTTCAGGAAGTTCGGCAGGCTCTTGACGAAGCGCCCAGCCCCCCGCGGCCAGGTCTCGATCGACGTCTCGATCGCCCGCAACAGCTTCTGGATGGGCTTCTCGTAGAAGACGATCGCGTCGAGGTCGTTGATCGAGCGAAGGTCGGCGCGCTCGAGACAGTGCTCGATGGCGAGCTTGGGGAACTCGTTCGTGTGCTTGCGGCGGCAGAGCCGTTCTTCGGCGACCGCCGCAATCACCTCGCCGTCGGCCGTCAGGGCCGCCGCGCTGTCGTGATAGAAGAAGCTCAGTCCCAGGACGACCGCCATGGCGCTGGGATGCTAGCGCCGATCCGGTCGCTCGATAGAGGCGGCAACCTGGAGCCTGCAGACGCAGCAGGCTGCCGTGGGCCCTCGCGACGCGTCGTCGTTCCGATTAATTTTCCCTTTTGAAATTCAGCATTTGGCTCGCCACTTCCAGCGAGAGTCAGGTTCCGCGAGAGATCAGTGCGGCGCCGTGGCACCGAAGCGCGCCGCGATCCGGTAGGCGATCGAGCCGGCGAAGGGACCGATCGTTCCGAGCCTCCCGGCGATCTCGCTTCGCAGGAAGACGATGTTTCCCTGCTGACCGGAGCGCTTGACGCCCGTGAAGAAGGGCACGAAGCCGACGCCCTCCATCTGCGCGCTCAGCTCGCCGGCGACCTTCTGGTTGGCGAAGACCCGCTCGAACTCGACCTCGGCGTGTACGAGGATCACCGAGCTCATGATGCCGCGCGCTCCCTCGACCACCTCGAAGGACGCGCCTTCCACATCGATCCACAGCGCGGTCGACTCCGATTCCTGGAGCTCGGGGACCTCGTCGAGGCGACGCGTCTTCACGGTGAGGCTCTCGGACACCTCCCGATGCCCAGGCTCCATCAGGGAGCCGAGGCCCTTCTCTTTGTTGAAGACGCCGAAGGAGGCCTCGCCGGTCTCGTTCGAGATCGCGAAGTTGTGGACCTCGATCCCGGCCGCCGCGACGCGGGGGTCTTCGCGCATCTTCCCGTAGAGATCGGGATTCGCCTCGAAGGCCAGGATGCGGCTCGTCGGCGAGGCGCGGCGGAACTCGAGGGCGTCGCTGCCGTCGCGCGATCCGATGTCGAGGACCAGCTGCGGCTGAAGCCTCTTGACCAGGGAGTAGAACAGGTGGCGCGTCTTGATGACGCGCGAGAGCGGACGGAAGCGAGACAAGCTGCACCCCTTCGAGACGACGCGTGCGTATACTATGATCGAGACGCCCGGCACAGGATCGTCCGGAAGCCATCCATGCGCAAACCCGCCATGCAAAGCGTCCCTGCCGCCGGCTCGGCCGCGAGCCCGATCGCCCGCGCTGCGGTAGCGGCGGGAGCTGCCGCGCTCGCATCGGTCTGGTGGTTCGGTTTTCACCTGCCGAAGCTCTTCGTCAAGTACTACGGCGTGCGGGCGGCGAAGAAGCTCCTGTACGCGATCGCGTATCGGCGCGGCAGCGACCACCGCATCACCTCGCCCGACGCGCGCCGGCTGCTGGCCGACTTCGCCGAGCGTCGGATCGCGGCTTCCGAGACGTATCTCGATCCGAAGACCTTCGAGGCGCTCGATGCCCTGGTCGACGAGTACGGGCTCCGCGAGACGGTGCGTACGCGCAAGGCGACGCTGGCGGGAGCCCAGGCCGCCGACTACTTCCACGATTCCCAGGAGAAGCTTTCGCCCGAGGCAACCGAGCGGCTCTTCGGGATCCTGCCGTCCGACTTCCAGACGACGCTCGAGGCGGCTCGCGGCCGACGGCTGCGGCTTCTGAGCGTCACCTATCACGAGACGAATCCGAGCGATGCGATGGTGCGGGTCGGCGACTCCGAGTACAACGCCCATCCCTTCCACACCGATGGCAATCCCAAGTTCGCGAAGGTGTTGATCTACCTGACGAACGTGGGCGAGGTATCGGGTCCCTTCGAGATGTTCATCGACTCGCGCTTCTCGCTCTTCCAGGAGCTGCTGCGGCTCGGCTATCGCTCGAAGCAGTTCAAGGGCAAGCAGCGCGGTATCGCCCTGTGGGCACGCCGGCGCGTGCCGGAGCGACTGCGGCGCGAGACGCATCTGTGGGATCTCGACGCCGTGACCCTCGAGGCGCGCTACGGCCCGCCGCAGCGCGTGCTCGGACCGCGCGGAACCGTCGCCTTCTTCGACGGCATGAACCTCCACAACGGAAGCCGCAACCAGAAGGAGCGCCGCGAGGTGCTCCACTTCGTGTTCGTCTAGCGGCCGCAACGCGGATGCAGTGAGGCGTCCCCACGCCGACGGCTGGGCGCTGGCTAGCGACGCGTCGCGAGCGGCTCGACCGCTGCCGCGACCGCACGGCCGATCACCGCGTTCGAGCTCCCCGAATAGTGTCCACCGACCGGCGCGAAGAGCGTGTCGAGGCCCTCGCGTCGTGCCAGCGCGACCAGCTCCGGGCCCGGGTCGACCGCCTGGAAGTCGCGCGCGATCTCGGCCCACAGGTCCTGATACTTGAGCTCGCGATCGCGCAGCAGGCGCTTCAAGGGCTTGCGGGTCGGGAGATTCACGACCAGCAGCTCGGCGCCGATCGCTTCGGTCTCGAGTTCGAACGCGTCGAGGATCGCCCGCGCGAGCCGGCGCGATTCGCTGCGCGGTGCGAAGAAATCGTAATCCTTGCGCTTGTGCGTGAAGTCGGCGAAGAGCCACGCCGAGACCAGCGCCACGGATCGAAACGCGAAGACGCTGCGATCGCGATAGTGCTCGGGCTGGTAGAAGAATTCGTAGGGCGCGAATTCCCAGCTCGGGAAATCAGCCAGCAGCGCCGGGATTTCGGCGGGCCTCGGCGCCGGCCAATTGATCTGGCGCAGCGCGTCGCCTTCGAGCACGAAGCGCGGATTCGCGAAGATCAGCCCGCTATCCGGATTGTAGATCAGCCGGATCAGGTTGAGGTTGCGGAGCACGTTCGTTCTCTGGAAGCCGAAGACCACGAGGTGCGGGGACAGCGCGCGTCCCTCCTTGCGGAAGCGCAGGAGCGCCTGATTCATCGCGTACCCAGATCCCCCGAGGTTCAGCACCTCGGCGCGGACGCCGCGCTCACGCAGCGCTTCCCCGAGCACGTGTCCCCAGGTCTGTTCGAAGGGTACGTCGTTCGCGTGGGTGAAGGAGTCGCCGAACAGAGCGATACGATAGACACCGGCTGCGGGCCGCAGGCTCGTCGGGCGCCGCGCTTCGCCGACGCGAACGCCACGCTCGTTCGCGTGGTAGAGCCCGTCGTCCGAGCTGCCGTTCGGACGCACCGTCCAGCCGAGGTCGGAGTCGTAGACGAAGTAGGTCCGCTCTCCGCGCGCTTCGTACAGCTGAGCGAGCTCGCGCGCTCGCTCGATCGGCAGGTGGAACGGATACAGTCGCCCGCTGCCGAGAAAGACGTTCCCGTCCACGTCGACCCGCGACCGGACGCGTAGCCCGACCTCGAGCATCGCACACGAGAGCCCGAGCGAAAGCGCCGCGGTGATCGCGACGAAGGCACGGCGCTTGCTATTCTCGGATGCCATCGGCTTGGGGCGACAGCTTAGCGAATCGTCTCGATCCCTTGGCGCTTCCGACGCCGCGTTCCCCGGCGAGAGAAGGCCCGGCGCAGAGGTGACCGCCAGGGGAATCCGATGAGTGGGGTCCCGACGCGATGGCTCACTTCCCGGACCGCAGCGTCGAAGGGAAGACAGGGCGCGCGAAACCCGCAGGGGATTCGTCGGAACGCGTCCTTCCCGGACGTGGAACAGGGATCTCGAAGCGCGATTCCACCCTGGACGACGAGCTGCCGAAGAAGCACGATCTGTCCCGGTTACGAGTCCCGGGCAGCGTGGGCGAGCTCATCGGGGGACGGATCCCGGCGACGGACGCATGAAGCGCGCAACCCTCATCATCCCGGTCGAGAATCAGGTGCGCGAGCTCGACGCTAAGCTGCTGCTGTCGGCCGCGGCCGCCGAGCGCGGCTACCCGGTCGTGATCGGCTCGCGGGCGTTCGTGCATTTCGCAGCATCGCGACTGCCGCGCGGCGTATACATGGCGAAGAGCATGCGCACGCTGAGCGACCGCATGTTCGGCATCCTGCGCCGCCTGGGACACGAGATCATCGGCTTCGACGAAGAGGGCTTGGTGCGCCTGTCCGACGAAGAGTACTACCGCCGCCGCCTGTCAGCGAAAGCGCTCAGCATGGTCTCGCAGCTGCTCGCGTGGGGACCGGATGACGCGCGGGCCTTCCGCGCGTTCCCGGGCACACCAGACATCCCGATCCACATCACCGGAAACCCGCGCGTCGACATCATGCGCGCCGAGCTGCGCGCCTATCTCGAGCCGGAGGTCGAAGCGATCCGCAAGCACCGCGGGGGTTTCGTGCTGATCAACTCGAACTTCAGCGAGGTCAACCACTTCCTGCCCGGCATGAGCGACACGCTGCAGCTCGCCGAAGGGAGCAGTCTCGCCGGCGAGACCGAGTACATGAAGGGCCGCGCGCGCTATCGCGTCGAGATCTACCGCGACTTCCAGCGCATGCTCCCCGAACTCGCGAGGAGGTTTCCCGAGCTGCACTTCGTGCTGCGCCCACACCCCTCGGAGAGCCACGACTCGTGGCGCGCGCTCGCGGCCGACTCACCGAACCTCGAGGTGATCAACGAGGGCTCGGTGGCGCCGTGGGTGCTCGCGTCTTCGGTCGTCATCTCGAATGGCTGCACGACCGCCGTCGAGGCGCGAATCCTCGAGCGCCCCGCCATCGGCTACAAGCTTCGCGAAGACCCCGCCTACGATCACCCGATCACCGACGACGTCGCGCACGTCGCTCGCAGCCTCGGCGAGCTCGAAGCGCTGGTGGCGAGCGCCGCCAGGGACGAACTCGGGGTGCGCGACGACGAGGCATCGCGCTCGCGACTGGCCGAGCACGTCGCCGCCATCGATGGCGCCTTCGCCGCCGATCGCATCGTCGACGTGCTCGACGCAGCGGGCCATGCAGATGGCCCCCCGCCGCGCGCTTCTGCGGGACGCTTCGCACGCGGCTGGATCGCGAACCAGGTACGCACCGCCCAGAAGCGCATCAACATGCACCGCCCCGGCCACCGCAACCACTGGAGCTACCATCACCACCGCTTCCCCGAAGTCGGCGCGGAGGAGCTACAGGCGAGGATCGGGCGGATGGGCCGCGCGCTCGGCCGCTATGACGGCATCCGGGTCGAGCGCATGGGTCGGTATCTGTTCCGAGTCGGGCGCGCCTAGCCTCGATTCGGCGTCTCGGCCGCTGAAGGGCCGTAGGGGGGGGCGCGGGCTTCGACCGATCTCCAATCGGATCTAGCAGCCCGCAGCGAGCACGCGCGCTGCGCGTTCCAGATCGGCCTCGACGTCGATGTCGATCGACGCTTCTTCGCTCATCTCGTAGAGCGCGAGCGGAGCGGCGAAGAGGTTCTGGTCCTTCAGGTAGCGCTCGGCTCCCCCGAGGTAGATCGCACCGTTCGGATAGTAGGTCTTCGGGAGCAGCTGGCGGGGCCGCGTGAGGTCGGCCCAGTCGAAGAGCGGTTGCGCCTGGCCATCGGCACCGAGCACGAGGCTCTTGTGCGGTGGGTGCCGGTGCTGCGTGACGCTCAAGAGCGAGGCCGCGCCACGTCGTGACATGGCTTCGATGGCTTCGAGGATGTGGGTCGCGTTGCGCAGGGGCGACGTCGGCTGCAGCAGTGCGTACTGCTCCGCCTCAGCAGCGAGCTCGTGCAGCGCGTGCGACAGGACGTCCAGGCTGCTGGCGGTGTCGCTCGCGAGCTCGGGCGGGCGTTCGAGCGTCTCGGCGCCATGCCTGCGCGCAGCTTCCAGGATCGCTGGATCCTCGGAAGAAACCACGACGCGGGCGAACGCAGCGCTCTCGAGCGCTGCCGCGATCGTGTGCGCAATCAGCGGACGCCCCGCGAGCTCGCGCAGATTCTTGCCGGGTAGTCCCTTCGAGCCGCCGCGTGCGGGGATGACCGCGACGCGCTCGCTCATCGCGCGGGTGCGATCGTCATGTCGCGGAAGCTCTTCTGCCGCGAGGTCTCCCAGAACTCCGGCGCTTCGATCACCTCGACGAAGCGGGCGACACTGTCGCCGCGGCCGAAGTGCAGGGACCTCTCGGCCAGGCCGTCCATCGCCGCGACGCTGCGGATCGCCTCGAGCACGTCGGCCGTCTCATGCGACGTGTTCACGACTGACGCGCCGCCGAAACGGTTGTTCTGCCGCCTGCCGACGTTGATCGTGCGTACGCCGTAGACCGGCGCCTCGCGCACACCCGCGCTCGAGTTGCCGACGATGAAGCGCGCGTGCTTGAGCAGGGTGAGAAAGTGCTCGAAGCCGATCGAGGGAAAGATGCGGAAGCGCAAGTTGCCCTCCAATCGCTCGTAGGCGTGGAAGATGTGCGAGGCGCCCTCGTCGTTGTTCGGGTAGATCACGACATAGTCGCGCTGGCTATCGAGCAGCGCGCCCACAAAGAGCTCCGCGTGCTCGCGCATCTGCGCCACCTCGGTCGTAACCGGGTGGAAGAGCACGAGCGCGTAGTCGTTGAACGGGATTTCGTAGCGTGCGAGGCTCTCGTCGATTGTCGGTAGCGAGTCCGACATCATCACGTCGATGTCGGGCGAGCCGATGACCGAGATCGACTCCTCCAGCTCGCCCATCTGGAGCAGGCGCGTCCTGGCCTCGTCGTTGGCGACGAGGTGCAGATGCGCAAGCTTCGAGACCGCGTGGCGGATGGCCTCGTCGACCGTGCCCGAGCGCTCGCCGCCCTCGATGTGACATACAAGAGTGTGTGAGAAGGTGCCCGCGATCGCGCCGGCCAGCGCCTCCACGCGGTCGCCGTGAACCACGACGAGGTCCGGTCGGTTCTCATGGATGTAACGCGACAGGCCCTGGATGGTATTCGCGAGCACCATCTCCATCGGGTCGTCGAGGTGCTGGTTCATGTAGACGTGCACTTCGTCCTTGAAGCCCGCCTTGTACACCTCGTTCACGGTGTGGCCGTAGACCTTGAGCGTATGCATGCCGGTCACGAAGATCTCGCAGCCGAAGTCCGGGTGATTGCGCACGGCGTGCATCAGCGGCATGAGCTTGCCGAAGTCGGCGCGCGTTCCCGTCAGGAACAGGATGCGCTTCGGGCTCGAGCTCAAGTCTCATCCTCGATCTGGCTCCAGGCGAGATGCTGTCCGGGCTCGATCGGCTCCTTCACACGGCGCCCGAGGAGTTCGTCGTACTGCTCCGCCTTGATCTCGCCGGTGCCCGGGCGCTTCACCCATAGGTTGTCTCGCGTGAGCACCTCGCCCGCGGCGATTGCGCCGATCGCAACCACCGTGGCGTACGCGAAGTCGATGGTCGGCTGCTCGGCCTCGACCGGGCCCTTCTCTCCGCCGCGCGCCCGGAACAGGATTTCGCTGCCCGTGATGAGCTCTCGCAGCTCGTCCGGGCTCATCGAGCACTCGATGTCGGGGCCAGGGCGGTCGCGCCGATCGGTGAAGTGGCGCTCGAGCAGCGAGGCTCCCAGGGCCACCGCACCGAGGCATGGATAATTGCTCAGCGTGTGGTCGGAGAGGCCGACCACCGCGTCCGGAAAGGCCTCCTGCAGCTGCGTCATCGCGCCGAGGCGCACGAGCTCAGGCGGGGTCGGATACACGTTCGTGCAGTGCAGCAACGCGTAGGGCACGCCGCGGCGCCGGAAGATCTCGACGCCCTTCTCGATCGACCTCATGTCGTTCATGCCCGTACTCATCACGATCGGCTTGCCGAAGCACGCGATGTGATCGATCAGCGGGTAGTTGTTGCACTCGCCCGAGCCGATCTTGAACGCGTGCACGTTCATCGCGGCGAGCCGATTGGCGGCGGCCCGGGAGAACGGCGTGCTGAGATAGATCAGGCCCTTCGACTCGACGTAGTCCTTGAGCTTGCGCTCCTCCGCTTCGTCGAGCGCGCAGCGCTCCATGATGTCCCAGATCGATTCCGATGCGTTGCCCGGGATCACGCCGCGCGCAGCCGGGCTCATCTCGTCCTCGACCACGTGCGTCTGGTGCTTCACGATCTCCGCACCCGCCGCAGCCGCTGCGTCGACCATCTCGCAGGCGGTCTGGAGCGAGCCTTCGTGGTTGATGCCGATCTCGGGGATGACGAGCGGCGGATGCTCTGGCCCGACCGGCCGATCACCGATGTGGAACCCGGGCATAGACATATTGGAAAATTAGCACAAGCATGCACCACCGCCGAGGCACCGATTGCGAGGCCAACCCGATCTTCTATGCTTGCCGCATGCCCCGACTGCTGATCATCAACGACACGCTCGACCACGGAAACTGGGGCTCGCAGGCGTGCGCGGAGGGCCTGCGGCAGATCCTGCGCGCCGAAGTTCCGAACGCCGAGCTCGACATCGTCCCTTCGAAATGGATCGGCCAGCGCTACCGCTTCGATCCGCATTACAAGGGCAAGCGGATATTCAAGAAGCCGGGCGCCCTCAACAGGCACTTGTTCGCCGAGCATCAGGTGCTGCCCGAAGTGGCCGACGAATTCGAGACCGTGGCCGATCTGTGGCAGCAGGGGCGCGGCGGCAAGGGCGCGGCCGAGTTCGAAGCGAAGCTGCGCGGCGTGGACGCCGTCGTCTTCAACGCCGAAGGCAGCACGTACCGGGTCAACTTCACCGCGATCAAGAGCCTCTACCTGCTCTGGCTCGCGAAGACGCGCTACGGCCTGCCGTCGTTCTTCTTGAACGGAAGCGTCACGCTCACCGACGTCGAAGCCGTGCTACCGGGCATGGTGCGCAAGGTCTTCACGAGCATCGACGCTGCGACCGTGCGCGAGCCCAACTCGCTGCGGATCGTGCGCGACTGGGTGCCGGACGCCGACGTCAAGCTGGTGCCCGATTCGGTCTTCCATCTCGGCCTGCCCGCGGCGGGCGCCGAGAGCCCGGCCCACGCGTGGCTGCGCAGCGAGCTGGGTGATGCACCCTACTTCTGCTTCAGCCTGTCCATGCTGCCCTCCGATCTGCGCCGGTGGCGCGGCGCGTCGGCCACGTGCGAGCTGATCCGACGGCTCAAGGAGCGCGTGCCCAATGCAGTGCTGATGGCCCGCGACCGCAAGGATCAATACCTGCGCCAGGTGGCTGAGGAGACCGGCTCGCTCTTCCTCGGCAAGCGCTTCAGTTACGAGGACGTGATGACGGTCGTGGGTGGCGCGGCGTTCCTGTGGTCGGGCCGCTACCACCACATCATCATGGCCACGATGATGGGCACGCCCTCGATCCCGATGATGAGCACTTCGCCGAAGGTCCAGGGCCTGTGCCAGCTGCTCGGCGACGTGATCGTGCCGCCCTTCGACCCCACCGACCTGCGCCCACACCTCGACGCTGCGACGCAAGCGGTCGACCAGGCGCTCTCCGGCGGAGAAGCTCTGCGCGAGCGCCTGCGCAAGCGCGCCGAGCAGCTGCGACCGCAAACCGCACTCATGGGTCAGCTGGTGAACGAAGGGCTGCGCTAGGGGGCACCGTCACCCCGTGAGCACTCGGTCACGACCGACTGCGTGGCCAGCATTCACTTCGGCTGACGGCCTGCCCCGGCTCATGTCGGCAGCTCGAACGCCTCCAGGTCCTCGCAGGCGGTGACGAGACGCGAGAGGTTCGCCTCCGTGATGGCGGGGCCGTAGTTCACCGGCGGCGTGATGAGCCAGCCGATCACGAGGCCCCAGAGGACGGCCAGGCGATGGCAGCGCCAGGCCTCGTCGGCGGCGGGGGGCTCGGCGAGGCCGTGGCGCCGCAGCGCGTCCAGATAGAAGCCGATCAGCTCGCGCTCGTGCTTCCGACGCGTCTCGGGATCGAGGGCGGTCAACAGCAGGTAGGTGACGTCGTTGGCCCAGTGCCCGCGAACCAGGAGCTGGAAGTCGAGGAAGCCCCCGGAGCCGTCCGGCAGCAGGTAGGTGTTGCCGACGTGGGTGTCGCCGTGGAGCAGAGTGCACGGCCCCTTCGCGAGTACGCGCTGGGAGGCCCACAGGTCCCGCCACAACTGATCCACGGAGCGCCCCAGCGGGCGCAGGAGCGCGCCTTCGACGCGTGTCGCTCGACCTGGTAGCGCGGATCAGCTCGCGCCCGATCCCGTCGCCACAGCGGGCCCGGTCGAGCACCTCGACCGTGCGAATGCAGGCGTCCGGGTGGAGCCTGCCCAACATCGCCTGAACCGCCGCGACGTCGAGCTCGCGCATCAGAACGCGGCCACGCCCAGGGCGTGGCGCGCGGCGATGTAGCCGAAGGTGGTGGTCGGTCCGAGGGTGGAGCCGGGGCCGGGGTAGGTGCGCCCCATGACCGAGGCGGAGCAGTTCCCCGTCGCGTAGAGGCCCTCGATG
>JAOTUO010000425.1 GCA_029863845.1 Myxococcales bacterium | reverse complement strand
CCGCACCTTCGCCGTGGATCGGATTCGCCGCCTCGAGCCCACCGACGAGCGCTTCGACGCGCCGGAGAGCTTCGACTTCGACGCCTACATCGGCTCCTCGTTCGGCGTCATCGCGGAGCCTGCCACACGCGTCCGCATTCGCTTCGACCGCCGCTGGGCCGACTACGTGGAGGAGCGCACCTGGCACCCCAGCCAGTCGCTCGCGCGCACGCGGGGCGGCGGCGTCGAGCTCACGATGGAGGTCGGCGGCACCGCGGAGCTGAGGAGCTGGTTGCTCTCCTTCGGCGCCGGCGCCGAGGTGCTCGAGCCCGATTCCCTGCGCAGCGAGGTCGAGCGCGAGCTGTCGGGCGCCCTCCAGCGCTACGCCGGCCGCCCGCCGACAGGAAGTCCCCGCGGCCGGGGCCGAGCCGGATCCCGCAGCGAAATCAGGGTCTAGCCGGCGACGCTGGAGCCCTCGCCGGACTGGCGGCGCCCCTCGGTCATCATCCCGAGCCGGATCCACTGATCCCGGGTGCGCTCGCTGATGAGGCCCAGGCTCCTGAGGTTCGGAATCACGGTGTGCATGTAGGCCGGGCTGTTGAACTCCGCGAAGTTCGGCAACGCCACGACCGTCTTCGTGACGCTCTCCGGGTCGATGCCGTACTTCGGGCCGAGCCGGTTCAGCATGTCGAGCTGCTGGTTGGCGTTGAGCGCTTCGAGGATGCTGAACGCCCAGTCCTCCATCGCCTCCATCTGCTCGGGCTCCGCCGTCCGCACGACCCGCCGCATCATCAGCACGCCGAAGGCCGCGTGGCGCGCCTCGTCCTGCTCCACCCGCCGGAGGGTATCCGTGAGCAGCGCGTTCCGGCACTCGCTGCGCATCATGTCCATGATGCCGACGGCCATGCCCTCGAACAGGCACTGCATGCCGAGGGTCTTCTTCTGCGTGGTCTCGGCCTCCAGGAGCAGCTCGAGGAGGACCTTGAGCGTGGGACCGATCGGATAGATCGTCCCCAGCTTCCGCTGCATCAGCTTCGAGAAGGCCTCGATGTGGCGGGCCTCGTCCACGACCTGACTGGCCGCGTACCACTTCTCGTCCATCTTCTCGCAGACGTTGGTGAGCTGGCCGCAAAGCTGGAGCGCGGCCTGCTCACCGTGGAGCAGCTGCGAGAGGATGTAGTTCACCTCGTCGAACGCCGCGGCCTTCTGGGTCGCCTCGTCCTTGCCCATCATGTTCAGCACCTGGGCCAGCAGCGACGCGCGGGGATCCACCAGCCATTCGTCCTTCGAGCACGGAAGCGACCAGTCGAGATCCGTCTCCGCGTTCCACTGGTTGACCTTGCCCTTCTCGTAGAGGGCTCGGAGCTCTGCGACCTCGCTCCCGTACTCCCAGGTCCAGTGGAGCTCGAGGGGCACGTCCACGTCCACGCTCTCGCGCATGCGACAGACCTCCGCCTCGTCGACGAAGTCGATCACCTCGAAGTCGCCGAAGCGCTTGCGGTGGTCCTCGATCAGCTTCTTCACAATCGTTCCTCCGATGCCGTTGATCTTTACTCAGGGCGAGAGCCGCGTCACCTCTCCCAGATCCTCGAACTGCGGCGCCAGGAGATCGGCAGGGCCGACCAGGACGACGGCGGCGCGTTCGGGGTGGAGGTGCTGCCGCGCCATTCGCGCGACATCCATCGCACCGGTCGCGCGCACGCGCGCGCGGTAGGTGTCGAGCGAGTCCTGCGGCAGGCCGTAGACGTCGAGGTCGACGAGGCTGTCCATCACCGCGGCCGAGCTCTCGAGGCCGAGCGAGAAGCGCCCGATGGCCAGCGAGCGCGCGTCCCGAAGCTCCGCCTCGGTCGGCGGCTGCGAGCGCGCCCGCACGAGCTCCGCAAGGACGAGGTCGACCACCCGCCGCGCTTCCGACACGCGCGTGAAGGTCGAGACGACGAAGGGACCGGGCTCGCGGCGCAGCTCGAAGCGCGACCCGATCCCGTAGGTGAGCCCCGCGTCGGCGCGAACGCTCTTCGTCAGCCGCGAGGAGAACCCCGAGCCGCCGATCACCGAGTTCATCAGCGCGACCGCGATCCGATCGGGATCGGTGCGCGCGATGCCGTCATGGGCGATCGAGATCTGCGCCTGCACGAGGTCGGGACGGTCGACGACCACGATCCGCCTCACGCTGGGCGCCGGCATCGGGGGAGGAGGCCCCGGGTCCGGGACCGGACCCACCTGCCAGGCGCCGAACGCCTCGCGCGCCCGGGCGATGAAACCGTCGGCCGCGACGTCCCCCGACGCGGAGAGCACGGCGTCGTTGGGAACGAAGACCCTCGCGTGGAAGGCGCGCGCCGCCCGAGCGTCGAGGCGGCGCACCGTTTCCGGGGTCCCTCCGCGCGGCAGGCCGAAGCGGTGGCCGGGGTAGAGTGCGCGCTGTGTGAACCAGCCCGCCAGGGTCGCCGGATCGTCCTTCGCCTTCTCCAGCGACGCGAGCTGCTCGCTCCGCGCCCGGGCCGCCTCCCCCGCCTCGAAGCGCGGCCGGAGGACGACGTCG
>JAOTUO010000424.1 GCA_029863845.1 Myxococcales bacterium | reverse complement strand
TCTCGTTGTCGACGAGGCCGCCACCGAGCGGATGCGCGAGGAACTCCGGCAGCGACGTCCACCGCTCGAGACCTTCGACGTCGGCGGAGACCTCGACTCCCTCCGAGCGCGCTGCTTGGAGGAGACCGGCCTGCCGGCGCCCGTCCCGCCGGGCTCCGACCGTCGTGAAGCGGCCGCGCTTGCGTTCCGGGCGGTCGCTCCCTGGCTCGGCGCCGAGGCGGCGCCCCTATCGACCGGATCCGCCGCAAACCTGTCGGGCCGCGTCGCGGTGGTGACCGGTGCCGCGTCGGGTATCGGGCAGGCCTCCGCCATACGGCTGGCAGCTGCGGGGGCAAAGGTGGTGATCGGCACCTACGCCGACGACCCGCACGATGCCCGGCAAACCCGGGAGGCGATCGAGGCGGCCGGAGGCACCTGCCTGGTCGTCGATGCCGACGTGCGCGACACCGCCGCCGTCGACGCGATGTGCGCTCGAGCGGTGAACGAGTGGGGTCGACTCGACATCGCCGTGGCGAACGCTGCGATGTTGCGACGCGATCCGGTCGAGGATCTCGACGACGAGACGTGGAATCAGGTGCTCGACGTCAACCTGGGTGGCGTGATGCGCGTCGCCCGGGCGGCGGCTCGCCACCTCGACGGCGGTGGAGCGATCGTCGCCGTCTCGTCCATCGCCGGGGCGATGATGGGCTGGGCCGACCACGCTCACTACGCCGCGGCCAAAGCCAGCATCGTCGGTCTCGCACGGAGCCTGGCCGTCGAACTCGGACCCGACGGTGTGCGCGTCAACGTCGTGATTCCGGGCCTCATCGAGACGCCACAGTCGCTCGACCCGGTGGGCAGCATTGGCGCCGAGGGGCTGCGAGCTGCAGCCGGGTCGGTTCCGATGCGTCGCATCGGCGAGGCCGACGACGTCGCAGCGACGATCGAGTTCCTCGTTTCCGATCGCGCCTCGTACATCACGGGTGAGAGCGTGGTCGTCGACGGCGGGGTGAGCGCCCGCCTGGCCGTGTAAACAAGTAGGTACGCGAAATCAACAGGAGAATCCCATGACCCAGCAATTCAACCTCACGGTGGAAGGCAAAGACGGTGCGCACACGCGGGCCTTCGACGTTTCCCGCGTCTACAACCTGGGCTTCACCATTCGCGACAAGGAGAAGATGCAAAGGCATCTCGACGAGGTCGAAGGCGTCCACGTCGACTGGCCGGAGCGGCCGCCGGTGATCTTCCCCATCAGCGCATGGGCGACCATCCAGTCCAGCGATGTGCCCGTACAGTACGACCGCACCAGTGGTGAGATCGAGATCGTCACGATCGTCGACAACGGGAATCTGTTCGTCACCTGCGGCAGCGATCACACCGACCGCGAGCTCGAGAAGACCAACATCCCGTGGAGCAAACAGGTTGCCCCCAACGTCATCGCCTCGACCGTCTGGCCCTGGGCCGACGTGGCCGATCACTGGGACGAGGTGCAGCTGGAGAGTTACGTCAACGGGAAGCTCTACCAGAAAGCCGGAGTGGTCGAGTTCTGGACTCCCAAGGAGATGGTCGACAGCGTCGTGGGCCGGATCCCCGAGCTCCCCGGTGCCCGAGTCTTCTTCTCCGGCACGGTGGTCAGCGTCGACGAGGTGCTGGACTTCGGTACCGAGTGGACGCTCAAGATGATCGACCCGGTGGCAGGCAAGACGATCCAGCACGACTACACCGTGTCGATCCTGTCCACCGAGATCAGCGACTAGCCGGCCGTAAACCCCGAACGAGTCACCGAGGAAAGAGAGAGAGAAGTCATGCCAACCTCCGCATGGGACGACAGCAAGCGCCAGCGCCCGGCGAAACAGCAGGACGACAAGGTGGACGCATTCGAGCTGCCGCTGTTCGAGCTGCTGCGCAACGTCGACCCGAACATCAAGAAGATGTTCGAGGAGTTCCTCAACTACACGATCTTCGAGGAGCGTCCGCTCGCACTCGATCTGAAAACCAGGTACCTGCTCCTGGTCGGGATCACGACCGCCGTACGGGGAGATCGGGAAGGCATCGAGTGGAGTTCGCAGCTCGCCATGAAGTACGGCGCGACCGAGCGTGAGGTGATGGAGGCCATCTCGTTGACCAACCTCCCGGCCGGCACGCCGGCCATGGAGTACGCCGCCGACGTCTGGTACCAGATGAAGCGCGGCGAGGCCCGGGTTCACCGTACCGGCACGGAGCAGTCCCAGCGCGGGTTCGTGGCGTGGCGCTCGTGGTCACGGGAGGGGCAACTGAGCCAGTGACTGCAGTGCTACCGCCGGGTCGTGCCGTGAGGTCTGCCGCGGGGTCCGCCATGCCGGCACGGTGTGTGCCATCGAGAACCGACCCGCCCACCGCGGATGTAGATGTGATAGGAAGGCAGTGCGCCGTGGCTTCGCCAGACCGGAGGCGCGGTTGTAGCAACCTCACCAGCTTTGGAAGGACCAGCGGGGAATGAACAACGCAACGGCAAACGGATCCGGCCCCCTCGACAATGTCCGGGTCATCGAGATGGGACAGCT
>JAOTUO010000125.1 GCA_029863845.1 Myxococcales bacterium | reverse complement strand
CAGCTGCGGCCGGGCGAGCCACCGGTCTCGTTCGAGCGCCGCTTTCCGCTCGGGCTCCCGCTGCTCTCGGTGTTCGTCGCCGACACTCACCTGCTGGTGGAAGCCGAGCGCCTTCACCGGCTGCGACCGATGCGCGGGCAGACCCGGACGTACCTGCACCTGGAGGGCTTCGAGATCGAGCCCGAGCAGCCCGTCTCGATCCGGCTCACGCCGCTGCCGCCGCACCGCGGGATCTCGACGCTCGCGCTCACGGGGCTCGCCGCGGCCGTGGCGGTGGGCGCCGTCGGCTTCCTGGTGGCCCCGCTGCGCGGCCGGGCCGGGGAGCCGCGACTCCTCGCGACGGCCGACGAACGCGTCGCCGACGAACGCGAGTCCCTCTACGCGGCGATTCGGGACCTCGACGACGATCTCGAGGCGGCGAAGATCTCGGAGGCCGACCACGCGGCGCTCCGCAGCGATCTGCGCGCGCAGGCCATCGCCCTGATGGAGGCCGAGCGGCGGGCGGCTGCGGTCGTAGCGGCGGCCCCCGAGGTGCCCGACGCCTGCCCGCGCTGCCGAGCGACCTTCCCGGCGGGTGCGCTCTTCTGCTCCCAGTGCGGGGCGAACCTGGGGCGCGCTCGCGGGGAAAGCGCGGGTTGACGAACACCGCCATCTCCGCCCGCGGACTCGAGAAGCGCTTCGGACACGCGATCGCCCTCCGCGGCGTCGACCTCGAGATACCGGCCGGCGCGAGCCTGGCCGTGCTCGGACCCAACGGCGCGGGCAAGACGACGCTGCTGCGACTCGTTGCGGGGCTGGTGCGGCCGACGGCCGGATCGCTGCGGATCGCGGGGCACCGGGCGGGAGCGCGGAAGGCGCGTGCGCGCGTGGGCTGGATGGGCCACGCGACGAGCCTCTACGCCGCGCTTACGGCCCGCGAGAACCTGATCTTCGCCGCCCGCCTGCACGGCGTGTCCGATGTAGCGCAGCGGGTGGACGCGCTGCTGGCCGAGGTGGGCCTCGAGCGTGCCGCGGATCGGGCCGCGGGAGGCTTCTCCCACGGCATGGCGCAGCGGCTCTCGATCGCGCGCGGGCTCGTGCACGACCCCGAGGTCGTGCTCCTCGACGAACCGTTCAACGGTCTCGATCGGCGAGCGGCGGAGGCCCTGGCCGAGCGCCTCGTCGGCCTGCGCCGGGGGGGCAGGACGCTCGTGCTGGTGACCCACGACGCGCAGCGCGCGGCTCGGGTCGCCGACTCTGCGATCGTGCTCTCGGACGGCCGCATCGCAACGCGCCTCGGCGGCAGCGGCCTCGACCCCACGGAGCTCGAAAACGCCTACCTGGCCGCCACCGACCGACGCCCATGAACGTGTTGCTGGCCATCCTGTGGAAGGACCTGCTGGTCGAGTGGCGCAGCCGCGAACGGGTCGTCGCGATGCTGATCTTCTCGCTGCTCGTGGTCGTCGTGTTCCACTTCGCGCTGCCCGGGGGCGCGACCGCGCAGACCCGCGACACGGCGCCGGGCCTGCTGTGGGTCGCGTACGTATTCGCGGCCCTGCTGGGGCTCGGGCGCGCCTTCACGCTGGAGCTCGAGAACGACGCGCTGTCGGCCCTGGCGCTCGTGCCCGCCGACCGCGGCTGGGTCTTCCTGGGCAAGGGCGCCGCCAACCTGGTGATCCTGGCCGTGGTGCAGGCCGTCACGGCCGCGGTCTTCGGCCTGGTCTTCGCCATCGACCTGGCATCCATCGCGCTGCCGCTCGCGGGGGTCGTGGCCCTGGGCTCGCTGGGTCTGTGCAGCGTGGGCACGCTCTTCGCGGCCGTGGCGGCGCGAACGCGCTTCCGGGAGGTGATGCTGCCCCTGCTCCTGCTGCCCCTGCTGATCCCCGTGCTCTCCGGGGCGGTCCGGGCCACGTCGGTGCTGCTGACGACGGGGGAGCTCCCCTTCGAGCCCGTCCAGCTGCTGCTCGTGACCGATGCGGCTTATCTGGTAGTTTCGTTTCTGTGCTTCGAGTACGTCCTCGACGAGTGAGGCCTTGAGCGCTCCCGCCGACCACACCCTGAAGCCCCGGACCCTGTGGGCCAGCGGCCTCACCCTCGCCGTTCTCGCCGCGGCGGCGGCCGCTCTGGTGTTCACCGCTCCGATCGACGACACACAGGGGGTCATCCAGAAGATCCTCTACGTGCACGTGCCGTGCGCGTTTTCCGCCTATCTCGGCTTCGCGATCACGGCCGTCGCGGGAGCGCTCTACCTGTGGCGAAACGACGAGATCTTCGACCGAGTGGCCGCCGCCGCCGCGGAAGTCGGCGTGCTCTTCTGCACGCTCATGATCCTGAGCGGTCCGATCTGGGCCAAAGGCACCTGGGGCCACTGGTGGGCGTGGGATCCGCGGCTCACGGTGACGCTGCTGCTCTGGTTCGTCTACCTCGCGTATCTGCTGCTCCGCAGCTTCACGGAGGGGAGCGCCCGCACGGCGCGATTCGCGGCGGTCTACGGCATCCTGGGCCTCTTCGTCGTGCCCCTGAACTACTTCGCAATCGAGCTGTTCGGCGGCGCCGCGATGCACCCAGAGAACCTGGAGCGCGGCAGCCTGGGCGCCGGGATGCGCTGGCCCTTCGCCATGGCGGTGGTCGCCGGAATCGCCGCCTTCGTCCACCTGCTGCTGCTGCGCGTCGACCTGGGTGCCCGACGCGCCGCTGCCGAACTCTCCGCTCGCGAAGGGGAATTCGCCGATTGACGCGGGTGGATCGGCGCCGGGAAACGAACCGTGGTTGACAAGACCGGGGCCTCAGCAGTATAAGCAAGAAGCCACTAAGCCACGGTTGTAGTTCGGCTTTTCACGGATGGAGGCAACCGCTTTCTCAACCCCCAGGGGGGAAGCGTGTGCGCGCGGGTGGGGCTGTCCCCGACCGCGACGAAAATTGCGCGGCCTTTGAAGCCAGCGGCAGAACACGGAAGGGCGCTACCCAAACGAGGTCGCCCGCCCCTGTCGCAGCCGGTTCTCGAGACCTTCGCACACACGCACGGATGCGGCAGCGACGGCTGTCAGATGCACGAGGCGCCTCGGGAAAGGGCGAACCTGCGGGCCGGTGGCACGGGATTTGCGAGGTCTTCTGCAAGGGCCCGGGATGACCTTCGAACACGGCGAGTTCCCCCCAGTCGGGGCCCTGGAGGCGGTCGAAACCAGCGATGGCCAGCATGAAGCGCGGCGTCGGCTACTGCGAGAACACCGAGTGTGAGGACTACGCGAAGGGCGTCTTCCTACTGAACCACGGGGACACCTTCTACTGCCCCCGCTGTCGCCAGCTTGGTAAAGTGGAGAAAGAGCGCGGGTTCTACACCGGAAACACGGACATCTTCAAGGAAGTCCGCGTCGAGTACAACTTCGACCCCATCAACGGCGTCTACCGGGAGATCGCGATCGTCCGGGACGAGAGCCTCTGGGGCCGGAACAACGTCTACACGCTGCAGTCGCCGCTGATCAAGACGGAGAAGCGCGCACTCAAGGTGGCGGAGGCGATCCTCGCGAACCTGAATCGCTATCGCGGACTCCTCAACGGCGACGACATCCCCCGCACGACCGAGATCATCCTCTCCTTCGACGACGAGCTCGAGGAGTTCTCCCGCAAGCTGCAGCAGCTCAGCAAGGAGTGGGAGGCGAGCGGCCTGCGCGAGGGCCAGCGCTAGCCGGCAGCGATCAAAAAGGTTTCGACCGACCGGTTGTCGGTTGTGGAGCAGAGCCCTCGGCCCCCGGGCCGGGGGCTCTTCCGCTTCCAGGGGCTGCGACGGCCGGGACCGCGATCGATCCCTCCGCGAATGGCTCGGCCATCCCTGGGGACCTGACTTCGTTCGCCTGCGGCTCACTGCGCGGCGGCTCCGCCGCCTTGCGAAATCCATGATGGCCTGCGCTTGATTTCGCTGCGGGATCGATCGCGGTCCCGGCCGCCTCACGGCGGGTCGTCGCTGCGGGGCAGGCCGGCGCGGTGGTCGGTCGTGCGCATGCGGAGATCGATCCACATGCCGGCCAGGACGGCGCGCGGGCCCTGGTGCTCGTGGCGGAGTACCGGCTCCGGGTGCTCCGCCAGGGCGTCGGCGAGGGGCACGCGGTACCACGGAAAGAGCGTGCTCGGCGGCGCGCCCGGATCGAACCAGCGTACGACCGGCGTCTCGGCGCTCGGACGCAGGGTCCCGCCCACCGGTCGGCACGCGTAGACCCGTGCCGTGTGGGGGGCGAAGCCCGTGCGCCGGTAGTCCCCCACCCAGCGCTCCACCACCACCTCCACGCCGGTCTCCTCGCGGACCTCCCGCCGCAGCGCCTCCTCGCCTCTCTCCCCGGGCTGTGCGTTCCCGCCCGGCAGCTCCCAGCCGTGCAGATCGCGGCGCACGGAGAGGAGCACGCCCCGCTCGGAGCGCACGACCGCCTGGTAGACCACGAGCGCCTCGCGGCCCCGCAGCCGAAGACCCAGTAGGCCCCAGTACGCGATGCGCGCGTAATGGGGAAGGACGGTCGCGAGGCGCCTCGCGCGACCCGCCACCGATCACTCGATGATCTTGATCAGGGGGTACTCGACGATTCCGCGTGCGCCCGCCTCGGAGAGCTGCGGGAGCAGTTCAGTGACGAGCTTCTCCTCGATCACGGTATTGATCGCCACCCAGCGGTCGTCGGCCAGGGTCGAGATCGTGGGCGCTCCGAGGGCGGGGAGGAGCTTCAGAACCTGCTCGAGGCTTTCCTTCGGGACGTTCAGCATCAGACCCACCCGATCCACCGCGTGGATGGCCCCGCGCAGCAGCAGCGTGAGTCGCTCGATCTTGCGGGCCTTCCAGGCATCCGCCAGGGAGCGGCGATTGGCGATCAGGCGCGGCGTGCTCTCGATCACCGTGTCGATCACGCGCAGGCGGTTCGCCCGCAGGCTCGAGCCGGTCTCCGTCACGTCGATGATGGCATCGGCGAGAATCGGCGGCTTGACCTCCGTGGCGCCCCAGGAGAACTCCACCTCGGCCGCGACCCCGTGTTGCTCGAGATAGCGGCGCGCCAGGTTCACGACCTCGGTGGCGATCCGCATCCCCTCCAGATCCCGCACGCTGCGAATCGGCGAGTCCTCCGGTACCGCGACCACCCAGCGCACCGGACCGTAGTTTGGCCACGGGGCCCGGAGATCGGCCACCTCGTCGACCTCGGCGCCGCACTCGGTCGTCCAGTCGATCCCGGTGATCCCGGCGTCCAGCACGCCCTGCTCGACGTAGCGGGCCATCTCCTGGGCTCGGATCAAGATGCAGTCGATCTCGGGGTCGTCGATGTCCGGGTAGTAGGAGCGCTCGGTGACGCGGAGCTTGAAGCCGGCCTGGGTGAAGAGCCTCTGGGTCGTCTCCTGGAGGCTTCCCTTCGGAAGGCCGAGGCGCAGCCGTTTCGGGTCGGGCTCACTCATGGCGCGGAAGACGCGAAGCCTACCCGGCGGCGAGTGCGGTCGCCAGACGCTCGCGCATCGCCGGCAGATCGTCGAAGGCCTCGCCGCGGACGTAGGCGACGTCGCGCGACCGCTCGCGACCGGGATCCCCGGGCGCCCGCTCGAGCATCCGCAACCTCACCAGGCAGTCGACGGCATTGGCAAAGGTCACGGGATTCGCGGCCTCGGGACGGGCGACTTCCCCGAGCAGGTCGAAGCGTTCGAACTGCTCCCGAGCGGCCTTCTGGAGGCCCTTGACGGTGATGGGGCCATCGGTGCCCAGGACCGCGGCGAATGTCGCGTAGTACACCTCGACCACACCGCGCGTCTGCTCGGCGAGGAAGCGGAAGTAGGGGCTGCCCTTCTCGGTGATGCGCAGCTGGCCGTCGCAGGGCTCGATCCGCCCGAGGCGCTCGAAGTGGTCGAGGAAGGCGTCGAAGTGGGCAGCCACCACCTCCCCGCGCGGAGCGAAGAACTCCCAGTAGAAGAGGTCGATCCAGGTCGCGAGCTCCCGGCGCAGCTCCTCGCGCGACGCGCCGATCAGGAGCCGGCGCGCCAGGAAGCTCGGCGCCGCGAAGAAGTGGACGATCGCGTTGCGGTAGAGGTCCAGGGCGCGGCGACGCGACTCCTCGAAGTACAGGATCTCGCCGCGGGGATCGTTCGCGGTGCGGATCAGGTCGCTGCGCAGGAGCGACGCGACGGAATCCGCGAACTCGCCCTCGTCCCGGGCGAGGGCCGGCGTGAGACTCACGTCCTGCAAGCGGAGCAGATCGACGATCTCCTGCATGCGCGCCACGAGGTCCCGCCGGAACATCCCGCGGCTCTGCTCTCCGAGTAGCGCGCAGGCGGCCACGGAGGTGGCGTTGGGAACGGCGGCCCAGTTGATGCGCTCCGCGATCCGATTTCCGAGGCCCTCGATGAAGGCTCGCTTCTCGGAATCGCCCTCCGCGGCCGCGGCAAGGCGCGCGCGGCGCTCGCCCAGCGCGTCCGCCAGCGAAATGGGCTCGCCGAAGTTGACGAAGACGCTGCCGAAGCGCCGCTGGAGGAACTTGCGGGCCCGCACCAGCCCCATGATGCTCTCGTTCCGCTTCCGCGCGCCCTCGAGCTCGCCGACCATCGCGCCCTCCTCGACGAGCCGCTCGTAGGTGATGGCGATGGGGACGAAGAAGAGGTCGCGGCGGGTGCCGTCGAGGAACGCCTCGACGTTCCAGGTCAGCATCCCGAGCCTGGGCGCCATGGTCTTGCCGGTTCGCGAGCGCCCGCCCTCGATGAAGAACTCCTGGGTGAAGCCCGCGTGGATCAGATATCCGACGTAGGCGCGGAACACCTCCTTGTACAGCGGATCGTCGAAGGAGCGCCGCATGAAGAAGGCGCCGGCGCGGCGCCACAGGAACCCGAAGGGCCCGAACGCCATGTTGTCGCGCGCCGCAACATGGGGCGGAACCAGGTGATTGCCGTAGAACATCGTGGAGAGGATCACGAAGTCGAAGTAGGAGCGATGGCTGGGGACGAGGACGATCGGGTGCCGTTTGGCGTATTCGGCGACCTTCTCGAGCCCGGACGCCTCGATCGACGCGAAGAGCCGCCGCATCACGGCCGTGACCACCGCGTTGAGAATCGCGAGGAAGGTCGAGTTCATGGAGGCCGCGATCTCGCGGACCATCCGCTCGGCCTCGGCGCGCGCTCTCTCGGGGGTGCGGCCGCGCTCCAGCGAGCGCTCGCGAATCGCCGCCTGCACGCGCGGGTCCCCGATGACCGCCTCCTGAACCTTGTGCCGCGGCTCCAGGGTCGGGCCCTCGACGACCTTCTCCTCGCGGTAGAGATACATCAGGATGGAGCGCCGAACCTTGCGCGCGACCGCCTGAGCGCCCTCGACCCGGCGCTCCTCGACGAAGGCGCGCAGATCGACGGGCTCCCCGACCTTCACGAACAGTCCCCGGTAGGTCGTGAGGAACGACGTCACCTTCGCCAGGTCGGAGGGGCGCGTCGCCGACCCGTAGGAGAGGTTCAGGAAGCGCCGCCGCGCGCGCGGACCCTTCCGCCAGAAGAGCGCCAGCGGCACCACCTGGACGCTGCGGTCGCTGTTCCAGACCCCGCGAACCACCTCTTGGAGCAGGTCGAACTCGCCCTTGCCGTACTCCACGGCACCCCGCCGCCCGCGCAGCCACGAAGCCAACCGCGCCGTGCGCAGGAACAGGAAGTACGACTCGCCCTCCAGGGCGAGCGCCCGCACGCGGGCGCGCGCCTGCGCCAGCTCGACCTCGTGGGAGGTACCGCGGGGCCGCCTCAGCGCGATGCGCAGCGCCCTCCAGAGGGGCCCGTAGTAGTAGAATCGGATCCCGTTCGCGAAGCGCGAGAGCCGCAGGCCCTCCCGCAGGAACAGTGCGTTGAACAGGAAGTAGTCGAGACGGCTCGCATAACGCATCACGTAGACCACGGACCCGCGGCGCTCGAGATCGCGCAGGCGCTCCACCGTCGCCGCGTCGAGGCTGATGTGGCGGAAGAAGCGGCGCGCGAACCAGCGGAAGAAGAGGTTGAAGCGCGGGGTCATCGCCGAAAGCGGAAGGGTCGGCGCCGGCGCGGGAGTGGGCGACGGGGTGGCTGCGATCGGCTGCTCGCCCGGATGTACGGGCTGCTCCCCCATGACGACCCGAGGAGTAACACCGCCCGGGGGGCGGGGCAACGCCGCGCAGCGATCAGTCAGGCAGGAGGATCTCTCCCGCCGTCATCTTCTCGGCGATCTCGGCGGGCGTCCAGAGGCCCCCGTTCTCCGTCTTCGTCACGCCCGTGTGGGTGACCACCCTCATCTCGGCGATGCGTCCCTGACCCACGAAGAAGGTCTGGCCGCTGAACTCCTTCGCGAGATCGCTCGCCAGGTAGACCACCAACGGAGACACGAGCTTCGGGTCCATCGCGGCCTTCACCTTCTCGTCCTGGAACAGGGCCAGGTCCTCGGTCAGCCGCGTCAGGGCCACCGGCGCCAGGATGAAGGTCCGGATGCCGTACTTCCGTCCCTCGATGGCGAGGCAGCGGGTCATGCCCGCGATCCCCGCCTTGGCCGCTCCGTAGTTCGTCTGACCGAAGTTCCCGTTCAGCCCCGACGTGGACGACGTGTTGATGATCACGCCGCCCCCGCCGCGCTGCTTCATGTGGTTGTAGACGGCGTGGGTGACGCAGAAGGTGCCCCTGAGGTGCACCGCGACGACGATGTCCCACATCTCTTCGGTCATGTTGGCAAAGGACTTGTCCCGAAGGATGCCGGCGTTGTTCACGACCACGTCGACCTTGTCGAAGGCGTCGAGCGCGGTCTTGAGAATGTTCTGCGCACCCTCGACCGTGGCGACGCTGTCGTAGTTGGCCACGGCCTCGCCGCCCGCCGCCACGATCTCCCCGACGACGGCGTCGGCCATGGCGTGCCCCTCCCCCTTGCCGTCGCGCGCGCCTCCGAGGTCGTTCACCACGACGGCGGCGCCCTCCTTCGCCAGCGCCAGCGCGTGTTGGCGTCCGATTCCGCCTCCCGATCCCGTAACGATGACGACCTTCCCGTCCAGCAGACCCATGGGGGTTCTCCTCCGGTGAAATCCAGGTGAACTGACGCTACCCGACGACCCGGGCGCGAATCAAGTGAACAAGATCGTGCGGAACTTCGCGAACGGCTCGAAGCCGAGGCACTCGTAGAGGCGGCGGCCGGCGCGGTTGTCGTCCACGACGGCGAGCTGCACGTGCTCGCCCCCCGCCGCGAAGGCCTCGCGGCATAGCGCCGAAACGCCGCAGCTGGCCAGTCCGCGGCGCCGCAGCTCGGGCCACGTGTACACGCCCTGGAGCAGCCAGCCATCGGGCCGCCGCACGTCGGCGTAGGCGGCGAACCCGATGCGCCCCTCCGTCTCGACCACCCGGGCGCGCTCGATGCGGCCGCGCACCCAGCGGCGGAAGCCCTTGGGGTCGCCGGCGAAGGGATCCGGTCGGCGCTCTTCCCTCAGGCTCTCCCGAGCCGCCACCACGAGCGGATCGAGGTCGGCCTCCGTCGCGGGCCGAACCTTCTCGCCGGGGCCTGGCGTCCGCAGTCGGGCCTGATCGGCACGCACGGCGTACGCGGTCTCGATCCGATCGACCAGAACGTGCCGCCGGCGGTCGCGTCCCAGCCGGGACCAGAGCAGATCGACCGAGGCCACGGCGCTCTTCACGAGTCCCACGCCAATCGCCTCGAGATGGGGCAGGAACACCTCGACGGCCTCGGGCTGCACGCGGGCATCGAGCACCACGCTGGGGCGCAGGCCCGCCACGCCGACGATCTTGCCGTGACGCCAGGCGGCGACGATCTCGGTGCGCATCTCGCCGGGCGGCGGGGGCGACCCCAGCCGCTCCGTGAGGTCGAGCAGGAAGAGATTCGCGCGCGACTCACGTCCCAGGTACGCGAGCACCGCCTCGCGCTCACCCGGCTCGAGTAGACGGGCCTGCACGCCTCCGGCCGCCTCGCGCTGGAACACCGGATCCTCCGCGCCCCCGCTTCATGCGATCACCGCGAGGACCGCCCCCTCCTCGATGCTGTCGCCTTCCTCGACACGAATCTCGGCGATGCGCCCGGCGCACGGCGCCTCCACCGGGATCTCCATCTTCATCGACTCGATGATGATCAGCACCTCCTCCTCCGCCACGCGATCGCCGATGCGCTTCTCGATCTTCCAGACGTTCCCCGCGATCTGGGCCTCGACCTCGGTCGCCATCGCCTCTCGCGCTCCCCTTTTTCGCGGCGGTGGAGTCCGCCCGCCGCTGCAACGGGCGCCACGACCATGTTGACCGGGGCCGAGGCCGGCAGCAAGCGTGCGGCCGGGCGCGCGAGCCGGTTCCGCTATCCTCCGCAGCTCCGGAGACCGCATGCTCGAGATACTCACAAGGGGCTTCGCGGCCGCGCGGGAAAGGCTCGCCGGCGTCCGCGAGCTGACCGACGAGAACATCGACGCGTCGCTGCGCGACGTGCGCCTGTCGCTGCTCGAGGCCGATGTCGACCTCGGCGTGGTCAAGGACTTCCTCGGCCGGGTCAAGGAACGCGCTCTCGGCGAGAAGGTCGCCACCCGCGTGCGCGACGCCGCCGGCCGCACGGTCCGCGTGACGCCGGGCCAGCACTTCGTGAAGGTGTGCCAGGAGGAGCTCACGGCCCTGATGGGGCCCGTCGACGCCTCCCTGGCGCGCGCGGGCGACGTGACCTCGATCCTGCTGATCGGCCTCCAGGGAGTCGGGAAGACGACCGTCGCGGCCAAGCTGGCCTGCCACCTCCAGAAGCAACGACGGCGCCCGCTCCTGGTGGCCGCCGACCTGCAGCGCCCCGCGGCCGTCCTCCAGCTGCAGCAGCTCGGGGAGCGGCTCGGCGTCGCGGTCCACACGGCTGCCGAAGGCGAGACACCGGCGGCGCTCTGTGCCGCCGCGGCGCAGCGCGCACGCCGCGAGGGCTTCGAGGCCGTCATCTACGACACGGCCGGACGCCTGGCGATCGACGACGCGCTGATGACGGAGCTCGAAGAGATCGCCGGGGCGACCGAGGCCGCCAACACGCTGCTCGTGTGCGACGCCCTGATGGGACGCGACGCCGTGAACGTCGCCAGCGCCTTCCGCGAGCGGCTCGATCTCGACGGATTGATCCTCACCAAGCTCGATGGCGATGCCCGCGGCGGCGCGGCCCTCGCCGTGAAGGCCGTGACCGGGATCCCCATCAAGTTCCTGGGCACCGGGGAGGCGCTGGATCGACTCGAGCCCTTCCGCCCCGAAGGCCTGGCCACG
>JAOTUO010000423.1 GCA_029863845.1 Myxococcales bacterium | reverse complement strand
TCTCGTCTCCTGGGGGACGGCGGCCGGATCGAGCAACACCCCGATGATCACCTGGGTGGTCTTTGCCACGCTCGGCGCCGCCCTTCTCGTCCTGATGCTCCCGGAGACCGGCCGCCGCGAGCTCGAAGACATCAGCGCCGATTCACCCGCGTCGGCAGCACCCGCCCGCTAGCGGCCTGTGCGTGATCTTGCTGCGGGATCTCCTCGGGTCCTGAGCGCAGCCCCGCGATTGCGGGGTTTCCATCTCGCAGCCCAGCTGGTAAACGGTCCGGCGCGGACGGGGGCGGGTGCCGATGCAGCTGATGCGGATTTCGGATCGCGTTCTGCCGGCGCCGGCCCAGGGCGATCTTCCCGAGGCGTCGCCGCTGCGGCGCATGATCGGGCCCAGCGTGATCCTCGCAGGTCTCTCGATCGGCAGCGGAGAGTTCGTCCTGTGGCCGCGCCTCACCGCCGAGTGGGGATTCACCCTGTTCTGGGCGTGCTGGGTCGGCGTGACGATGCAGTTCTTCCTGAACATGGAGATCGAGCGCTGGACCCTGGCGACGGGAGAAAGCGCGGTGGTGGGGTTCGTGCGCCTCAGCCGCGTCTTCGTGCCCGTATTCCTGGTGTGCGGGACGGTTCCGTGGATCTGGCCCGGCTGGGCGACCGGGGCGGCGACGATCCTTTCCTGGGAGTTCGGCGTTCCGATCACGGGCACCGCGGTCGTCGGGCTCATCGCGTGCGGGCTGATCCTCTCGGTGGGGCCCGTCGTGTACCGAACCGTCGAATGGATCCAGCTGGCGCTGGTGGCCGTGACCTTCTGCCTGCTGCTGGGACTCGCGGTGGCGCTCGTGCGCGCCGACACGCTCGCGGCCTTCGCGGCGGGTGCGATCCGCTTCGGTCACATCCCCGAGGGCGTTCAACTTCCGATGTTGCTGGGCGCGCTCGCCTTCGCCGGCGCGGGCGGATCCGTGAACCTCGCCCAGTCCAACTACATCAAGGACAAGGGCTACGGCATGGGGCGCTGGATCGGTCGCATCACGAGCCCGTTCACGGGACGCGAGGAGGGGACGAGTGAGGTCGGTGTCGCGTTCGACGACAGCGAGCTCAACCGCGTCCGCTGGCAGCTGTGGTGGCGTCGTACGAACTGGGAGCACTTCCTGTCCTTCTATCTGCTCTGCCTGCTGTCCCTGGCGCTCTTCTGCCTGATCGCGGGAACGCTGCTGGAGCCCGGCGGTATCGTCGCGGAGGGATTCGGGTTCATCCGCGACGAAGCCGGCGCGATCGAGGGCCGCTTCGGCCCGCTGGGTCGGTGGGTCTTCCTCGCGGTGGGTGTCGCGGTTCTCTTCTCGACGGAGCTGGCGCTCCTCGACGCCGTTGCGCGCGTGGCGGCGGACCTGCTGAAGGTCGGTCTCTTCCTTTCGAGCGCGGTCAGCGTGTCGCACCTGTATTTCGCCGTCGTCTGGGGGATGATCGCGGTCGGGGTCCTCGTGCTCGGGCTGGGCTTCGATCGGCCCCTGGTCCTGATCGTGCTCTCGGCCTCGCTGAATGGCTTCGTGATGTTCCTCTACTCGGGCCTCCTGCTCTGGATGAACCTGCGCACGTTCCACGGGCCGCTGCGGCCCCACCCGGTGCGCCGGCTCGCACTGGTGGGCTCGTTCCTCTTCTTCGGCTACCTGAGCGCCCGAATCTTCGGCGACGGGTTCTCGAAGCTCGGATAGGAGCGATCGGACGTGTTTCTCGATGGGCTTCGGAGCTTCGGTGCGGGGCTCTCCCGCGTCACCGAGCGCTGGGTGCCGGACTCCTGGGTCGTCTGCATGATCCTCACGAGCATCGCGCTGGCCCTGGCCATCGGCGGGGCGGGGGCCGGCGTCGAGGAGGCCGTGCTCGCGTGGGGCGACGGTGTCTGGGTGCTCCTGACCCTCGCCATGCAGTTCACCATCGCGATGGTGGCGGCCCACGCCTGCGTGGCCTCGCGCCCGATCTTTTCGCTGCTCGATCGCCTGGCCGGCCTTCCGAACCCCGACCGGCCGGTGCAGGCGGTGGTGCTGGCCGCCGGGTTCTCCCTCGTTACCGCCTACATCAACTGGGCCCTCTGCCTGGTGGCGTGTGCGTTGTTCGTCCCGTTCATCTGCCGCCGCAACCCCCGGACCGACGTCCGCGTGTTGATCGCCGCCGCGTATCTGGGCCTGGGCACCGTCTGGCACGGCGGGCTCTCCGGCTCGGCCCCGCTGATCCTCGCCACGCCCGGGAATCCGCTGCTCGCACCCGCGACCGGCTCCGGGGTGGTCGAGCGCCTGTACCCCGTGACCGAAACCCTGTTCAACCCCTTCAACCTCGTCTACCTGCTCGTCGTCGGGAGCGTGGCGCTCCTGGTGGTCACGGCGCTCCACCCGCGTCGCGGCGCGGTGACGCTCAGCCCCGAGCAGATCGCGCGGATCCTGCCGAAGCCGCCCGAGGCGTTGCCGAAGCCCGCTACGCCGGGCGGGCGGGCGGACGCCTTCCGCGGCTGGATGTGGCTGGCGGTGATCCTGCTCGCCTACCCGCTC
>JAOTUO010000124.1 GCA_029863845.1 Myxococcales bacterium | reverse complement strand
CGCTCTCTTCTGGCTGAGGGAGTACCACATCGACGCGCTGCGCGTGGACGCCGTGGCGTCGATGCTCTACCGCGACTACAGCCGCGAGGAGGGCGACTGGATCCCGAACCTCTACGGCGGCCGCGAGAACCTCGAGGCCGTGTCCTTCCTCCGCAATCTCAACGTCGCGGTGGCCGAGGATTGCCCCGGCGCCTTCACCATCGCCGAGGAGTCCACGGCCTGGCCGGGCGTGACGCGCGCCGCCGACCACGGCGGCCTGGGCTTCGCCCTCAAGTGGAACCTCGGCTGGATGCACGACACGCTCGAGTACTTCGGGCACGACCCGGTGCACCGGAAATACCACCAGAACGACATCAGCTTCGCCTCGATCTACGAGCACACCGAGCACTTCTTGATGCCGCTTTCCCACGACGAGGTCGTGCACGGCAAGGGCTCGCTGCTGTCGCGCATGCCCGGCGACGACTGGCAGCGCTTCGCAAACCTGCGCTGCCTGATGGCCTACCAGCTGACGCGGCCTGGAAAGAAGCTGCTCTTCATGGGCACCGAGCTCGCGCCCGAAGGCCAGTGGGATGCGACCCGAGCGCTCGACTGGAGCCTGGGCGACGACCCTCTGCGCGCGGGGTTCCGCCGTTACCTCGAAACGCTCGGCGCACTGTATCGCGCACATCCGTGTCTGTGGCGAAGCGATCCCGCACCCGAGGGCTTCCGCTGGATCGACTGCGCCGACCACGAGAACTCCGTGCTCGTCTACCTGCGCCGGTTCTTCGAGAACGAGCTGGTCGTCCTGTTGAACCTCACGCCGACGCCCCGCCACGACTACCGCATCGGCGTACCGCGCGCGGGAATCTGGGTCGAGCGCCTGTGCAGCGACGACGGGCATTTCGGCGGAAGCGGCCACCCGCGCTGCGGTCCGGTGGCTTCGGAGGCGAAGCCGTCCCACGGCGAGGACGACTCCATCTGCCTGGTGCTGCCGCCGCTCGCCGCCCTGGTCCTCGAGCGCGAGGCCGATGACTGACGGGCGGCCGCGGCTGCGCGCGCTCGCGGATCGCCTGGGCATCGAGGACGGCTACCGGTCAGCCATCGATCGCGCCTGGGTCCCGACCCGGGATCGCACCCGCGAGGCCCTGGCCGCCGCCATGGGCTGGGACGCCAGCAGCGAAGCGGCCGCCGCTGCGGCCCTGGCGGAGCTGGGAGAGTGGGAGTTCCCTGCAACGTCCGGTGTTCGCTGCGTGGACGTCGACGCGAAGCTCGGCGGCCGGCGCGCCTTCGGGATCGGGACTCACCTCTACACGTTGCGGTCGCGAGCCAATTGGGGCTTCGGGAACTTCGGCGACCTGCGCGCGCTGATCGCGGCGGCGGCCGCCGAGGGCGCGGCCTTCGTCGGGATCAATCCGCTGCACGCGCTGGCGAATCGGACCGGCGACGCCTGCCCCTACGCCCCGGTGAGTCGCATCTTCCGCAACCCCCTCTACCTCGACCCGGCTGCGATCCCGGACCTCCCGCACTGCGCCGCAGCGCAACGGCGCCTCGAGTCCGCCGACCACCGGACCCGCATCGACGCCCTGCGCGCCGCCGGCCGGCTCGATCCGGCGGGTGTCGACGCGGCGCTGCGCGCGGTGCTCGTTCCCCTGCACGCCTGCTTCCGGGACCGGCGGGGCGCCGACGCCGACGAGCGGCGCCGCGCCTACGCGCGGTTTCGGGACGAGCAGGGGCAGCCGCTCACGGACTTCGCGACCTTCGTCGCGCTGGCGGAGCACCTGGAGCCTTCGCCTTGCGCGGGCGACTGGCGGCGCTGGAGCGAATCTCATCGGACGCCGCAATCCGCCGGCGTCGGCAGCTTTCGCGACCACCACGAACGCGAGATCGACTTCCACGCCTGGCTTCAGTTCGAGCTGGACCGGCAGCTTGCCGGGGCCTGCGCGACCGCGCGCGACGTGGGGCTCCCGATCGGCGTCTATGCCGACCTCGCCCTGGGGAGCGCCCCCGGCGGCAGCGACACCTGGACCTGGCCCGGGCTGTTCGCGAGCGGCGTGACGGTCGGCGCGCCACCGGACGGATTTTCGCGCAGCGGCCAGGACTGGGGCTTTCCGCCCCTGGATCCCCACGCCCTGCGCCGCGACGGCTTCGCCTTCTGGGCGCGGCTGCTGGACGCGAACACCCGCCACGTGGGCGCGCTGCGCATCGACCACGCCCTGGGCCTGCGGCGCCTCTTCTGGATCCCCGAAGGCGGCGAACCGCGCGACGGTGCCTACGTCCGTTACCCCGAAGCAGAGCTTCTGGCTGCGATCGGGCGGGCCAGCCGCGAGCGTGACGTGCTGATGATCGCGGAGGACCTCGGCACCGTTCCCGAGGGCTTCGACGCGGCGCTGCGCGACGCGCGCATGCTCTCCTCGCGGGTCCTGCTGTTCGAGCGCGACGACGCGGGCTTTCGACCGGCGGCTGCGTATCCGCGCGCCTGCCTCGCGACGGCCAACACCCACGACCTGCCGCCGCTCCTCGGCTTCGCCGGCGAGTCGGACCTGCTGTTGCGGCGCCGCGCCGGGCAGATCCCCGACGACGCGACGCTCGAGCTGCTCCGCGAGGAGCGCCGCCGCGACCGGCGGGCCTTGCAGGAACGTCTGGTCCGCGACGGCTTTCTCGACGCCGGCGGGCTCGCCGCCGGGCCGGATGCGCTGGCTGCGGCCGTCGTGCGCTTCCTCTGCGCATCGCCCGCAGCCCTCGTCGGGCTCTCGTTGGACGACCTGGCCGGCGAATCCGAGCCCCTGAACCTTCCGGGGGTGCCGGCCGCCCGACATCCGAGCTGGACGCGGAGAACCAGGGTCCCCCTGGAAGAGCTGTTTTGCGGCCCCACGGCGCGGCTTCTTTTCGACTGCGTCCCTGATGAACGGCGCAGAATCGAGTAGCTTTCCCGCGATGTCGTCACAAATCATCGAGGCCAAGCACGGCTACGCGCCGATCCCCCACACAATGCTGTTCGAGATCTCGTGGGAGGTCTGCCACCAGGTGGGTGGCATCTACCAGGTCTTGCGCTCCAAGTCGCGCGCGATGCGAACGCGCTGGGACGACCACTACGTGCTGATCGGTCCGCTCGTTCCCGCGATGATGGAAGTCGAGTTCGAAGCGGAGCCCGCCAGCGACTGGCTCGGCGAAGTGGTCAAGGAGCTCGCCGACGGCGGCTGGCGGATCGTGCACGGCCGCTGGCTCGTAGCCGGGCGCCCGCGCGTCGTGTTGATCGACCACTTGCTCTCACCGCAGCGCATCGAGGTCATCCGCCACCGCCTGCACCGCGACCACGGCATCCCCCCGGCGCGCGGCAACGAGCTGGTGGACGGCGTGATCGGCTTCGGCGAGGGCGTGCGCGAGTTCGTGTCGGCGGCTGCGCGGCGCGCCCCGGGCACCCGTCTGATCGCGCACTTCCACGAGTGGCTGGGGAGTGCGGCGCTGGCTCCGCTCAGGCGCCACGTGAGCGAGGTGGCCACCGTGTTCACCACCCATGCGACGTCGGTGGGTCGCTACGTCGCCTCCAGCGGCGAAGACCTCTACGGCCGGCTCGACTCCCTCGACAGCGAGCGCGAGGCCGAGCGCTACGGCATCGACGCCCAACACGCGATTGAGCAGACCAGCGCCCGGGAGGCGGACATCCTCACGACCGTCTCGCCCATCACCGCCGAGGAGTGCGACGGCCTGCTCGGCCGGAAGCCCGAGCTGGTGACGCCCAACGGGCTCGATCTGGCGCGCTTCGACCTGGGTCACGACTTCCAGACCTACCACGGCATCCACAAGGAGCAGATCCATCGCTTCGTGATGAGCCACTTCTTTCCCTGCTACTCCTTCGACCTGGACAAGACGCTCTATCTGTTCAACTCCGGACGCTTCGAGCCGCGCAACAAGGGCTTCGATCTGTGCCTCGAGATGGCCTCGCGGCTGAATGCCGAGCTGCGCGCCGCGGATTCCGAGATCACCGTCGTCCTGTTCCTCGTGACCACCCGCTCGGCGCGTTCGATCGAGCCGAGCGCCCTGCACGCGCGGGGCCTGCTCGACGATCTGGAAGAGGCCTCGCAGAAGATCGGGCGCGAGGTGGGCGAGCGCCTGTTCCGGGCCAGCGCCGCCGGCGAACGGGTGCGGCTGGATGATCTGGTCAGCGAGTACTGGCGGCTGCGTCACCGGCGGCTGCAGCACGCCTTCTCCGGCGATGGCGTACCGCTGCTCTGCACCCACGTACTCGAAGACGACGCCGACGACCCGATCCTCGGGCACCTCCGCCACCTGGGCCTGCGCAACGAGCGGGAAGACCGCGTGAAGGTGGTCTACCACCCGGAGTTCATCAGCTCGGTGAACCCGCTCTGGGGCATGGACTACGAGCAGTTCGTGCGCGGCTGCCACCTCGGGATCTTCCCGAGCGCCTACGAGCCCTGGGGCTATACGCCGCTCGAGTGCCTGGCCTCGGGCATTCCCGCCATCACCAGCGACCTCGCCGGCTTCGGCCGCTACGCCGCCGAAGCCTTCCCGGATCACGACGACTGGGGTCTCGGCGTGCTGCCGCGCCGCGACCGCCGCTACCACGACGCGGCCGCCGACCTGACGGAACGCGTGCTCAAGTTCTGCCGGCTCGACCGCTTGGCGCGCGGAGCGATGCGCAACCGCGTCGACACCCACTCGCACGCCTTCGACTGGTCCCAGCTCGCGGACGCCTACCACGAGGCCCACGACCGCGCCCTCGCCGCGGCCGGCCGGAGAAACGCGGCACCGTAGCCTCGCGTGTGCGGAATTGCAGGCGTCCATTCGCCGGCCCGCACCGCCTGCGGTCCCGCCAGTCGTTGGCCCACAGCGGGGAGCTGGCGTCGACGTCGAGGCCGACGCCGAGCGGTGACCGCAGAGGTCACTCGCCGGCGGCGAAGTCCTCGTCGGAGCCGTCGAGGGTCGGCAGGACCGGCCGCTGGATCGCCCCCGCCGAGGGCCGCACGGCCAGGGTCCGCAGGGCCACCTCCTCGGGAACGTGGGTGGCGGGCGACGGCTTCGGGAGCAGCAGGAGCGCCAGCAGCCTCGCGAAGCTCGAGCCGAGGAAGAGCAGCGGGTAGACCTCGGGCGCGGATTCGAAGGCGCGGAAGGCGACCGCGCCACCCAGGGCACCGACCGCAATCGCCACCGTGTTCGCGAAGTTGAAGGCCGTGAGCACGCTCGCGCGGTCGCGGTCCTCCAGGGTCTCGAAGAACGACATGAGGGTCGCGAGCTCGAGGGCCGCCCAGGCCGCTCCAGCGACCAGTTGGAGCCCGAGGAGGTACAGGAGGTCGTCGGAGACGAGCCACAGGGCCGGAAGGGGAACGATCCCGAGGGCACCGACGCGGAACAGGGCGCGGCTCCCGCGGGCGTGGGCCCAATGGCCGAGAGCCGGAAGCAGCGCAATCCGCGAGGCGAAGGCCGCCGCCGTGAGTGCCATGTAGCCACCGTAGGAGAGGCCGAGCGGACCCAGCATGTAGGGCGTGAAGTAGGGAGCGCACAGATACACGGCCGCTTGCATGCCGAGTAGGTAGAGGAGGACGCCCCGGGCGTCGGTCCCGCGGAGGACGACCCAGACGCCCTGGGGGGACAGCCGGCGCTGGCCTCCGGCGAGACCGGCAGGCTCGCTCTGTCGGGCAAGGAAGGCCGCGGAAGCGAGCCGCGACAGGGCGGCCACGGCAAAGAGCAGCGCGAAGGCTGCCAGGGGTCGACGGGCCGCGTCCCCGCCCTCGAGGATCACTGCGGCGGAGAGGATCGCGAGGAGCAGAGCCACCTGGGAGAGGCGGCTCCGATGCGCGAAGAAATGGGCGCGGCGCTCGCGGGGGACGAGCGCCCCCACCCAGGCGTTCCAGGCCGGGCTCGTCGCCATGCCCGCACCCCAGTACGCCGCCATGGCGCCGAAGAGCCAGGCTTCGGAGATCCCGGCCCGGGCGGCGCCGATCACGAGCGGCAGGAAGCTCAGTGCCTGCACGATCGCGCAAGCGACGACCCAACGGCGGTAGGACCCGAGGCGGGCGACACCGGAGGGAGTGGCTAGCTGGAGCGCGGCCCCGGCCAGCATGGGCAGGGTCGCCACCAGGCCCGCGGTGACCGCGCCCAGGCCCGCGGCGAGGGCGAACGCGGGAACGTAGGTCTCGCCGACCCCGACCATCACGCTGAAGGCCGCCGCGTCCCCGAGCATCGCGCGCAGATCGCGCCGTAGGGTGGCCGCGGCGGGGGGGCCCCCTTCTTTGTAGGTCGGTTCGACGCTAGTCTCGGCGCTCACGGGGGCCGGATTGTAGTCGCTGCGCCGCCCCCGTCGCGCCGGCGCTTCCCGGCGAAGCTGCGCGAGGTAGCCACCGTCGTTGCGGGCGCGGGGTCCGCCCTTCCCCACGGCGATTGCCCATTCCCACGTCACCATGCCCCGGGAACGGTCCCGGGGTGGAGGGTCCTGCGTGGAGCCCGACTCCGAATACACCGGTGCCATCGATCGAGGTCTGGAGGGCGTGGTGGCCTGCTCCACCGCCATCAGCGCGATCCACGGCAGCACCCTGCTCTACCGCGGCTACACCATCGAGGATCTGGTCGAGCACTCGACCTTCGAAGAGGTGGCGTACCTGCTCTGGTACGGTTGCCTGCCCCGAAGCGACGAGTTCGCGGACTTCGAGGCCCGGCTGCGTCGCCACATCGCGCTTCCGCCGCAGTCCTTCGGCTGGTTCCACGGTCTGCCCACACGCGTCCACCCCATGGACTTCCTGCACGCGGTGGTGGCCGGGCTCTCCCTGCACGATCCGGACGCCAACGTCATGGACGAGGCCGCCACCCGGCGCAAGGCGGTCCGGCTCACCGCGCGCCTGGGCGCCATCGTGGCGGCCTACGACCGGGTGAGGAAGGGACGCTGGCCGCTCCAGCGGCATCGCGAACGCTCGGTGGCGTGGAACTTCCTGTACATGCTCCGGGGCCAGGAGCCCGACCCTGAGCACGTGCGGCTCTTCGACCGCTGCCTGATCCTGCACGCGGACCACGAGCTGAATGCGTCGGCGTTCTCGGCCCGCGTCACGGCCAGCACGCTCTCGGGGCTCTACTCGAGCGTGCTCTCGGCCATCGGCACGCTGAAGGGGCCCCTGCATGGCGGCGCCAACGAGCAGGTGATCCGCATGCTGCTCGAGATCGAGTCGCCGAGCCGCGTCGACGCCTATCTGGACGAGCAGCTGGCGGGCAAGCGCAAGGTGATGGGCTTCGGACACCGCGTCTACAAGGAAGGCGACCCACGGGCCCGCATCCTCCGGGAGATGAGCCGGGCCCTCTGCCTGGAGACCGGTCGCCCGGAGCTCTTCGCCATCAGCGAGAAGCTCGAGAAGCGGATGGAAAGCGAGAAGGGCCTCATCCCCAACGTCGATTTCTACTCCGCGAGCGTCTACTACTGCATGGGGATCCCGGCCGATCTCTTCACCCCGATCTTCGCGGCCTCGCGCGTGGCCGGCTGGTGCGCCCACGCGATCGAGCAGTACGACGACAACCGGATCTACCGGCCTCGAGGTCGCTACGTGGGCCCGACGGACCAGCGCTGGGCTCCGGCGGACGAGCGCTAGGCAGGCAGATGGAATCGCGCCTCGAGATCGAGATCCTGCCGCAGCCCGACGACGCGACCTGCGGACCGACCTGCCTGCACGCGGTGTACCGCTTCTTCGAAGATCCCATCTCTCTCGAGCGGGTGATCGCCGAGGTGGAACCCCTCAAGACCGGCGGCACGCTGGCCGTGAATCTGGCCCGGCACGCACTCGGACGGTCCTACACGGCGACCATCTACACCTACAACCTGCGCGTCTTCGATCCCACGTGGTTCACCCTTCCCGGCATCGACCTTGCCGACCGCCTTCGCCGCCAAGCCAAGGCGAAGCCCACGGAGAAGCTGCGCGAAGCGACGGCTGCTTACCTGGAGTTCCTCGCCCTCGGCGGCGAGATCCGCTACGAGGAGCTGAGCACGACCCTGCTGCAGCGTCTCCTCGAGGACGGACCGGTAATCACGGGCCTGAGCTCGACCTATCTCTACGCGTGCGCGCGCGAGCGTGGCGAGAGGGATCTCACGGACGACGACGTCGCAGGCTTTCCCCAGGGCCACTTCGTCGTGCTGGGCGGCTACGACCCGGAGGGGCGCGAGGTACGGGTCGCGGATCCTCTCGAGGACCGCCCCGGCTTCGAGTCGCGCCTGTACACGGCGGGTGTCGACCGCGTGCTGGGTGCGATCCTGCTCGGCGTGCTGACCTACGATTCCAACCTGGCCGTCATCCGCCCAGCGCGATAGGGGAAGGGCGCCGCTTGCTTCTGCTGGTCGTCGTCGAGAACCCGAGCCGCTGGGCCCTCGAGCTTCCCGATGCGGAGATCGTCGCGGCCCGCGACTACCTGCTCGAGGCTCGCTTCAGCGAGATCCGGCGGGCCACCGTCTTCAACCTGTGCCGGACCTACGGCTACCAGAGCGCCGGCTACTACGTGTCGCTTCTGGCCGCCGCCCGGGGCCACCGCCCCCTGCCCTCGGTGGACACGCTCCAGGACCTGAGGCTCTCGCCACTGGTGCGGATCGTCTCGGAAGAGCTGGACCGGCTGATCCAGCGCAGCCTCGCGCCGCTGCGCTCGGAGCGTTTCGAAGTCAGCATCTATTTCGGAAGGAACGTCACCGTTCGTTACGACCGCCTGGCGCGCGCCCTCTTCAACCAGTTCCCGGCGCCGTTCCTGCGCGCGGCCTTCGTGCGCAACGGGGAAAGGAAGTGGGAGCTGCGCGGGATTCGCGTGATCGCCGCGAACGAGATCCCAGAAGCGCATCGCGAGTTCCTGGTGGCACAGGCGAGCCGCTACTTCGCGCGTCCCCATGCGGCCCGCGCCTCCAAGGCCTATCGCTACGCCCTCGCGATCCTCGCGGGCGGAGGCGACGAGGACCGCCCTTCGGACGAGGCGGCAATTCGCAAGTTCGAGCGCGCAGCAGAGAGCGTGGGAATCGAGGCGATTCGGATCGGACGCGAGGACTACGGCCGCCTCGCCGAGTTCGACGCGCTCTTCATCCGCGAGACGACCTGGGTCGACCACTACACCTACCGCTTCGCCCGGCGCGCCGCGGCGGAGGGGCTCGTGGTGATCGACGATCCAGAGTCGATCCTGCGCTGCACCAACAAGGTCTACCAGGCCGAACTCTTCGCACGTCATCGCATCCCCTGCCCCCTCACCATGGTCGTAAGCGAGGACAACGCCGGGAAGGTCGCGGAACGCATCGGGCTTCCGTGCGTGCTGAAGCAGCCGGACAGCTCCTTCTCGCGGGGCGTGATCAAGGTCGAGGACGTGGCCGAGCTCGAACAGCAGCTGCGGCGGCTCCTGCACGACTCCGAGCTGGTCGTCGCACAGCGCTTCGAGCCCTCGGACTTCGACTGGCGGATCGGCGTGCTGGAGGGTGTCGCCCTGTTCGCCTGCCGCTACCACATGCCTCGTGGCGAATGGAGGATCGCCCACTCCGATCACTCCGGACGGCGCCGGTATGGGAAGGTGGAAGCCGTTCCCGTGAACGAGGCGCCTGCTGCGGCGGTCTCCTTGGCGGAGCGCGCCGCAGCGTTGATCGGGAACGGCCTCTACGGGGTGGACGTCAAGGAGCGCGAGGGGCGCTTCCTCGTGCTCGAGGTCAACGACAATCCCAACGTCGACGCGGGTTGCGAAGACGCGGTCCTGAAGGACGAGCTCTACCTCGCCGTGATGCGCTGCTTCCGGACGCGGCTCGACGCCCGTGGTGGAGGCATGCCGAACTCGTGAGCTACCGCTTCGACCTCGGACTGTTCGAGGGCTTCGGCGTCGAGCTCGAGTACATGATCGTCGATCGCCGCACGCTCGAGGTGCGTCCTGTCGCGGACGCGCTGATCCGCGCGGCCGCGGGCGCGCCAGAGGCCGAGATCGAGCGCGGCGAGCTGGCCTGGTCGAACGAGCTCGCCCTGCACCTGATCGAGTTCAAGACCAACGGCCCCGCCGCCCGGCTGGAAGGACTCGCGTCGCTCTTCCAGGAGAGCGTGGCGGAAGCGAACGCCCTGCTCGCGCCCCTGGACGCGAAGCTGATGCCCGGGGCCATGCATCCGTGGATGGATCCCGACCGGGAGCTCGTGATCTGGCCCCACGAGTACAGTCCGGTGTACCGGAGCTTCGACCGCATCTTCGGCTGCCACGGACACGGCTGGGCGAACGTCCAGAGCGTCCACCTCAATCTTCCCTTCTCCAACGACGAGGAGTTCGGCCGACTCCACGCGGCGCTCCGTCTGGTGCTCCCGATGCTGCCGGCCTTGGCCGCCAGCTCGCCGATCGTGGGAGGCCGGGCCACGGGGCTTCTCGACAACCGTCTCGTGTTCTATCGACAGCATGCGGAACGCATCCCCTCGGTCACCGGAGCGCTGGTCCCTGAGCCCGTCTTCACCCGGGAGGCGTACGAGATACAGGTCCTGGATCGGATCTACCGGGATCTCGAGTCCCACGATCCGGCCGGCTCGCTGCGTCACGAGTGGGTGAATGCGCGGGGGGCGATCGCCCGCTTCGATCGCGGCTCGCTCGAGATCCGGGTGCTGGACGTTCAGGAGTGTCCCGCAGCCGACCTGGCGATCGCGGCCGCCACGGTGGGCGTGGTGGAGGCCCTCGCCGCGGGCGAGTGGAGCGCACCGGAGGAGCAGCGCTCCTTCGAGACCGCGGCGCTGAACGCGATCCTGGAAGAGACCACGGTCCGCGCCGAGGCGGCCACGATCGGGGACGAGGGCTACCTCCGGGCTCTCGGGTGTCTGCGGGCCGGGCCGGTCACGGCGCGCGATCTGTGGCGGCAGCTGATCGAGACGACGCGGGTGCGCGAGGCCGGCAACGGGGAGTGGAAGGCCGCGCTGGAGACGATCCTGGAGGAAGGGTGCCTCGCGAGCAGGATCCTGCGACGCCTCGGACCGGATCCGCCGCGCAGCCGGCTCCACGGCCTCTACGAAGAGCTGTCCGCGTGCCTCGCAGAGGGCCGACTGCTTCGTGCCCGGGGGTGAGCGGATCCTCGTCAGCTGCGAGCACGGCGGGCATCGGGTACCCCGCCCCTACACGGCCCTTTTCGAGGGCCGGGAAACCATCCTGGCCGGCCACCGGGGCTGGGACGCCGGGGCCCTGCTCCTCGCCCGGTGGCTCGCGCGGCGCCTCCAGTCGCCCCTCTACGCGACCACGGCGACGCGCCTGCTGGTCGACACGAACCGGTCGCTGCACAACCGCCACCTCTTCTCG
>JAOTUO010000422.1 GCA_029863845.1 Myxococcales bacterium | reverse complement strand
CGCCGCAGTCCTTCCTCCCCGAAGGCGTAGAGACGTCCTTCCTCGATGGATGTCTCCCCGTCGGAGGCGGCCACCGCGATGTAAACGACCCCGCGCGGGGCCAGCGCGTCCTTCACGACCGCGATGACCTTCGCGGGATCGGGAACCTCCTCGAGCACGCTCTCCAGAAGGACGAAGTCGAAGGGGCCCGCTAGCGAAGCGTCGAGATCCGCCCGGACGGCGTGGAGGGCCACGGCCTGCGTGTACGCGGCGGCGTTTGCGCTCGGCTCCAGGCCGCTCGCGGTCCACCCGTACTTCTCGAACTCGCGCAGGCGGAAGCCGAGCCCGCAACCCATGTCGAGGACATGCTTCCCGAAGGCGTTCAGCGGGGCGTCCTTGCCCGACGTCATCCGGTGGTAGCCGCGCATCGCCTCCACGGCGGTCCGGGATTCTTCCCGGATCGTGGCCGCGTGGTTGCGCGTCAGCGACCCGGCGAACCGCTCGTCGCGGCGCGCGAGGATCTCGCCCGCCGAGGGCCTGGGGTTGCGGAAGACCACCTGGCAGTCGCCGCATCGGCAGACCTGCGAATCGGCCTCCGTCGTCTCGCCGTGACCCGTACAGACGGGGCAGCGCACGCGGCGTCGCGCCTTCGCCTTGGGCTTCTCCTCGGTCGCCTCCGATGCCTCGGGCTCAACCGCTCCGTTCTCGATCTTGTCCGTCATGCGTCACGCTCCTTACGAACCGACGGAGATGTTCTCCGCGATAGCGACCGCGTCGACTTCCTCGAACGTGGCGTCCACGCGGCTCGTGAAGGCGTACTGCCGCATGCGGGCGAAGATGTTCTTGTCGCGCTCGAGGCTCATCTGGCGGTGGATGCCGGTGATGAGGTTCTTGCGCAGGGTCAGGATCACGAAGGTCAGGTCGGTGAACGGCGTACCGCCGATGGTCGCCGAGAGGTTCGACGGGATCATCGGCACCCGCGTGAGCGGAATGCCCGCGTAGGTCGCCGGGCTCTCCGTCAGCAGGAACTTGTCCCCCGCCGGCGTGGGGCGCTGCCCGAGGATCTTCTTGTAGGCGTGCTCGAACTTCGGGCTCACGTAGTACCGGAGGTCCGCGTAGTCCCGCAGGTACTTCTCTGGCAAGAGGTCGAGGAGCTTGCCCAGGATGTCGACCACGATCCCGCCGCCCTGGTGGTCGTAGACGTGTCCGCCCGCGACCGCGAGCTTGCGCCAGCCGTCCGTGAGGGCGAGGAACGTGTCGGTCGAGGCCGTGTCGCCCATGATGTAGAGCTCCTCGTGGTCCATCGCGATCTGCGTGGCGAAGAGCTTGATGATCGAGTCCTCGAGGTTGTCGCCCTCGATGTTGTCCTCGAAGACGTCGTAGGTGATCTCGAACGGCGTCATGAGCTCCACCGTGTCGAGCACCGTCTTCGAGAAGGTGGGCTTCTGCCGCACCCCGGGGTCGGTGCCCTCGGCCGCCGGCACGCTTGCCCGCTGGCCGATCCCGATCTTGTTGATCTCCCGCTTCTTCGCCTTCATCGGGATGAGGCGGGCGTCCTTCGCCATCACCGAGAGGTCGTGGAGGAAGGTGATGAACTTCTCCGACTGCTCGGGATTGAGATCGCCGCCGCCCGCGATGAGGTCCGCTGTCTCCAGCGCCTTCTGCAAGAGCTCGTTCTGATTCATGGCTTGTGGCCTCCTTTCGGTTTCCATGGTTTAGATGAGTCCCTTCCAGACGGACTTGCCGTCCCCTTCGCCGGGGAGGCTCTCCTGTCCGTCCAGGGACGTGCGCACGCCCGGCGCCTTCTCCAGGTCGTCCAGGCGCTTCGCCAGGTTGTCGACCGTCTCGGCGAGGACGGGCTTCTTGTCGTCGCCGTCGCCCTCGGCGATGCCGAGCGTCTTGGCGATGCGCGCGACCGTCCCCTCGATCTCGGCGAGCTTGTCCGGGGGACTCTCGCCCTCGGAGGCCTTCTTCTCGTTGGGGGCGGTGTTGTCGACCTCGTCGATGAAGCCCTTTAGCTCCTCGAGCAGCTTCTTGAGGCGCGCGAGACGCGAAGTCGAGATTTTCCGTCCCGCCTTCTCGACATCGGACGGTGGCGAGGGAGCGCCGTTCGGCGCCGCGCTCGATCCGTCCTTCGCGCCTTCTTCCTTCTGGGCCGGAGGCGCCGCATCGCCCGCGCCCGCGACCAGCGCGCGGATCTGGGCGAGCATGCGCTTGCGCTCATCGTCCGTCTCGCCGGCGATCAGCTGGTCCACCAGTTCCAGGTGGGCGGTTCGTTCCTTCACCACCTGCCCGGGCGGTGACTCGGACTTGGAGATCTGCGCGTCGGATTCAGGATCGCCCGTCGCCTCCAGCAGTTCCTCCTCGACCACGACGTCGTCTTTCATGTTGGAACCTCCTTGGGGCTCGTGCCCCGGCTTTGTCTCAATCCTTCCCCCGGCCTTCTCGAACTCGGCCAGCGCCTTCTCCACGTACCACCGGATCGCGCGCGCCTTGGGGTTGGCCGGGACGGCGACGAGGGAAACCTCGACCAGGCGCATCTTGAGGATGAGCCGGGCGAACTTCTTGAG
>JAOTUO010000421.1 GCA_029863845.1 Myxococcales bacterium | reverse complement strand
GAGCAGGCGCAGCGTCGGCACGCGGTAGGGTGGAAGCTCCATGTAGAAGGGCAGCGCCTCGCCGCGCAGAACCGTGTGTTTGAGCACGGCGGCCACGGCCAGGGCCGACAGCGAACCGATCAGGTAGAGGCCGAGCAGCGCGAGGCCCTGGACGCCGAGAAACCCGAGGACCGTCGTCGCAGGAACGAAGGCCCCGATCAGGAGCGCGTAGACCGGCAGACGCGCCGAGCAGGTCATCAGCGGAGCCACGAGCATGGTCGCCAGGCGATTGCGCGGTGAGGGAATCGTGCGCGTCGCCATGATCCCCGGGACCGCGCAGGCGTAGGAGGAGAGCAGCGACACGAAGCAGCGTCCCTCGAGACCGATGCTCCCCATCACGCGGTCGATGACGAAGGCCGCCCGCGCCATGTAGCCGAGATCCTCGAGGAGGTAGAGCAGGCTGAAGAGCAGGACGATCTGGGGCAGGAAGATGATGACGGCGCCGACGCCGGCGATCAGGCCCTCGGCGAGAAAATCCGTCGCGAGGCCCGGCGGCAGGGCCGCCCGGACGGCCACGCTGCTGTGCCCGACGGCGGCGTCGATGAAGTCCATGGCCGGCGTCGCCCACGCGAAGATGAGCTGGAAGAATGTCACCATCACCACCGCGAAGAGCGCCACGCCCGCGACCGGGTGCAGCACCACGCGGTCGATCGCATCGGTGATGCGGTTCGCGCCCGGGCGCCGGAGCAGGACGCTGCCGAGGACCGAGTCCACCCAGGCCGCGCGCTCGGCGGCGCCGGCGGGGGGCCGCAGGTGGGGGCGGCTCCAGCTCTCGGGGTGCGCGAGCAGGCGGCGCAGGGCGCCGAGCCCCAATCCCTTGTGGCCGATCACGCCGCGCACCGGGATGCCGAGCGCGCGTTCGAGGCGCCGCAGATCGAGCACGCCGCCCCGCGAGTGGAGCTCGTCCGTCATGGTCACCACCAGGCAGATGGGCGCGTCACGCTGCAGCACCTGCGCGACGAAGAGCAGGGAGCGCTCGAGGGTGCAGGCGTCGGCGACGATGACCAGGGCCTCGGGCGCGTCCGCGATCTCCCCGTCGAGGATGCGAGTCACGACGCGCTCGTCGGGGCTGATCGCGTTCATGCTGTAGGTGCCGGGCAGATCGACGACGACGAGGTGCCGGCCCTCCACGACGAGCTGGCCCTCGCGCCGCTCCACCGTGACGCCCGGGTAGTTGCCGACCTTCGCCCGGAGCCCGGTCAGCGCGTTGAACAGCGTCGTCTTCCCCGAGTTGGGGCTGCCGAGCAGGCCGAGGCGGAGCGGCGACGCGACGACGGCCTCGATCATCCGGGCTGGATGCGGTCGTCGCGGAAGACGTGTATCCAGGCGGCCTCGCTGTGCCGGAGGCAGATGCGATAGCCGCGCAGCTCGAACTCGATCGGGTCACCGAGTGGCGCCCGGCGCACCACCTCGACCCGGGTGTCGCGCAGGAAGCCGAGGTCTTGCAGGCGCTGGGCGCCCGGGGCGGCGGTGTGAATCCCTTCGACCACGGCGCTGGCGCCGGGCTCGAGGTCCGCGAGCGAGAGGCTGCCGTTCACGCGCTGGAGGCGGATGCCGGGGATCGCCATGGCTTCCCTCGAAGTGCTCCAGTCCCTGGATCGGTCAGCGGGGGCTCAATATTGAAATCGATTTTCGATTTCGCTTAGAACGTAGCACGCCTGGGCTCGTGACCGCCATCGAAAGCATAATTGCGAACATGTTCGCTATTACGACCCGCCGCACCGGCGAATCGCCTGCCAGCATGGAACCCACCGACTGGGGAATGGGCATCCCCAGGTGGCGGCGCCCTGCGCGCGGACCCGGCCGAGGCCCAGGGCCGTTGCGGAGCCCCACGGCGACCGCGATTTCGCGGGCGAAGGACGGTCCGGAACGCGAGACCCTCCCCGGCCGCTCCACGGCAGCGAGCACTCCTCGAAGACCCGATCCATCCCCGCGCACGTGTCGACTGCGATCCTCCTGACCGTCGCGAACCGGATCGACTCGCGGTTGCACCGCTCGCGATCGATCGCGTTGGCGGTCGCGGGTGCCCGCACCCCGAACCTGACGTCGCGTCGGCGCGCGCACCGCAACGCGAGCCGGGTGCCGAAGCTCCCGGAGTCGAACACGTCCACCGGAATCCCCACGCGGCGATTCGACCGTCGCCGACACGTCCCGAGGATTCTTGACGCCCCCGGGGCACACCGTTACCTTCCCGCCGCTTTCGCAGGCGTCGCGTGCGTTTGCGCGCCTTCCGTCGCATTCCTGGATCGCACGGGGGAGTGGCTCCATGGTCGCCGAGTACGCCGGCGTTCTGGTCTTCCTCGCGCTGGCAATCGTACTCGTCGGCCTCATGCTCGGCGTGCACCTGCTGCTCGGGCCGCGCCGCCACTTCGCCGAGAAGCAAGAGCCCTTCGAATGCGGCGAGAAGCAGATCGTCTCGCCCCGGCAGCGTTACGCCGTCAAGTTCTATCTCGTCGCAATCCTGTTCGTCATCTTCGATGTCGAGGCCATCTTCTTCTACCCCTGGGCCGCGATGTTCTAC
>JAOTUO010000420.1 GCA_029863845.1 Myxococcales bacterium | reverse complement strand
CCCGTTGCACGACGGCGCGCACTAGAGGCGGTCCTGATCGGCGAAGCGGCCGCGGTAGACCGCGTCGCCGTCGGTCCGCATCAGCACGATCTGGCACAGGCGAACGCCGGGGTGGATGCGCAGCGGTCGCCCCCCGACGTTGCTCATCTCGAGCACCTGCCGGTTCGAAACGCCCGGCTGAACGAACGCCGAGGTGACGTGGATCATGAGTCCGAGGCGCGCGAAGCGGCTCCGACCCTCGAGGAAGCCGCACAGGTCGGAAGGCAGCGAGATCCGCTCTCGCGTGATCCCGTGGATCGTGCAGCCCGGCTCGAGAACGAAGGGCTCGTCGAGACGCCGGACCCGGGTGTGGTCCCGGTAGTCCGCCCCGTCGCGAACGTCGATCGGGTCCGCGCCCGACTCGATGACGCGGATCTCGTCTCCGAGGGTGAGGTCGATGGAGGCCGCTCCGAGCTGATCGGGCGAGAAAGGGTCGATCCGCAGTCGCCCGGACTCCATCTCGGCGACGATCGCATCGCGCGTGAGCACCGACATCGGGCGGCGGATGATACCGTATCGCCGTGGCGCACCCGTTCTTCGACGTTCCCCGGCCCACCGTGATCGGGCACCGCGGCGCCGCCGGCGAGGCCCCGGAGAACACCCTGGTCTCCTTCGAGCGGGCCCTCGCCGACGGGGCCGCGATTCTCGAGAGCGACGTCCATCTGACCCGGGACGGAGTGCCGGTGCTGATCCACGACGACGCGGTCGACCGCACCACCAACGGCTCCGGCCGCGTCGCTGCGTTCGCCCTCGAAGAGCTGCGACGCCTCGATGCCGGCCATCGCTTCACGCCGGACGCCGGGCGCAGCCACCGGTTTCGCGGCCGCGGCCATCGCGTCCCTACGCTTCAGGAGGCCTTCGAGGCGTTTCCGATGGCGCGCTTCAACCTGGAGCTCAAGGAGAAGGTGCCGGGCATCGTGGAGCGGTGCCTGGAGATCGTCGCAGGGGCCGGGCGCGAAGCCCGCACGCTGCTCACCGCCGGTGACGACGCGCTGATGGCCGATCTCCGCGCCCGGATCGACGCGGCCGCGCTGCCCGTCGCCCAGGGGGCCTCGACCGGCGACGTCCTCGCCTTCATCCGCTCGGCCATCGAGCGAACGGCGCCGTCGGCCGGACCCATGGCGCTCCAGGTGCCCGCCGAATTCGGCGATCGGCCGCTGGTGACGCCCGCGTTCGTGGAGCACGCCCACGCCCACGGGCTGTTCGTCCACGTCTGGATCGTCAACGACCCCGACGAGATGCGGCACCTGCTCGCCATGGGTGTCGACGGCATCGTCACGGACTTCCCAGCACACCTCGGGGCCGTGGTCGCGGGCGCGACGCCCGCTTGAGCGAGCCGCGTCCGCCCTCGCCCTTCTTCCGGATGCACCTCACCCGCTTGCGCGCGGTCGCCGGCCTCGGGCCCGCCCTCGACCTGGCTTGCGGCGGCGGCCGCCACGCGCTGGCGGCGGCCGCGGCCGGGCTGCCGGCGGTCGGCGTCGACCGCGATGCTGAAGCGCTTGCGGGGCTGCGCCGTCTGGCCCGGGCCCGTCACCTCCCGGTCGCCGCGGTCCGGTCCGATCTCGAGACACGCTATGGAATCCCTTTCCGGTCGGGAACTTGTAGCGTTATTCTCGTGTTTCGCTTTCTGTTTCGACCGCTCGCCGAACCGATCCGCCGGACCCTCGCTCCGGGGGGCCTGCTTCTCTACGAGACCTTCACCACCGAGCAGCAGCGCCTCGGCACCGGTCCGCGCAACCCCGACTTCCTCCTCCGACCGGGTGAGCTCCGGGAGCTATTCGCCGACCTCGAGATCCTCGACTACTGGGAGGGAGTGACCGGGGGCGAGCGACCCGAGGCGATGGCGCGTCTCGTCGCCCGCCGCGTCTGACGGGGCGCGGAGGCCGACGCGTCGGGTCAGTCTCCCAGCCGCTCCAGGGCCCAGCGGGCGTGCTCGGCCAGCAGCGGGTCCGGCCCCTCCGCGTGACGCCGGACGAGGGGGACGAGTCCGCGGTCGCCGGAGTTGCCGGCGGCGACCAGGGCGTTGCGCAGCAGGCCCCGGTACTTCGTCCGGCGCAGGGCGGTCCCCCGCGTCACCCCCCGCCAGGCCTCCTCCGTCAGGCCCAGGATCCAGACGAGAGACGGCCGAAGCCAGGCGCTCCGCGCCGCGAGCCGCGCCCGCAGTCCGAGGCGATCCGTCGGCACCGGGCGCCGCTCGCGCAGGTTCCAGGGGCAGACCTCCTGGCAGATGTCGCAGCCGAAGAGCCAGTCCCCGTGGGCCTCCCGAAGCGCGGGCGGGATCGGTCCGCGGGCCTCGATCGTGGTGTACGAGATGCAGCGCGTCGCATCCAGCACGTACGCTGCGGCGAAGGCGTCGGTGGGACAGGCGTCGAGACAGGCGCGGCAGCTCCCGCAGTGATCGGGCTCCCGGGCGTCGGGCTCGAGCGCGAGATCGCTGACGAGGACGGCCAGGAACAGGTACGAGCCGAGGCGCGGGTGGATCAGGCAGGTGTTCTTTCCGATCCAGCCGAGGCCCGCATGGGC
>JAOTUO010000123.1 GCA_029863845.1 Myxococcales bacterium | reverse complement strand
GAGGGCCCGGCGCGAGCGCGGGCGCGACTGCAGGACCGCTACTCCCTGCGCTGCGCGCCCCACGTGATCGGCGTGCTGGTGGACGCTCTGGGACCGATGTGCTCGACGCTGGAGATCGAGGTCAACGGCATCGACGACAATCCGCTGATCGACGCCGGCGACGTGCTCCACGGCGGGAACTTCTACGGCGGCCACGTGGCCTTCGCCATGGACGGGCTCAAGGCGGCCGTGGCCAGCATCGCGGACCTGCTGGACCGTCAGCTGGTGCTCCTGTGCGTACCCGAGACCAGCGCCGGACTGCCCGCCAACCTGGTGGCCTCGGGAAGCGTGGTCGATCACGGCTTCAAGGCCATGCAGATCAGCGCATCGGCGCTCACCGCCGAAGCGCTCAAGCTGACCATGCCCGCGGCCTCCTTCAGCCGCAGCACCGAGTCGAACAACCAGGACAAGGTGAGCATGGGCACGGTCGCCGCGCGGGACTGCCGCCGTGTGCTCGAGCTGACGGAGACGGTGGCGGCCATCGTCCTGTTGGCGGGCTGCCAGGCGATCGACCTGCGCGGCGAAGACAGCGGCTCGCGCCGCACGCGCGCCCTGCGCGACGCCGTTCGCAAGGAGGTACCGATGCTGGGGGAGGACCGGCGCCAGGACCTCGACATCGAGCGCGTGCTGACCCTCTACCGCGAGGGCGCGCTGCCGGTCGGGACGACGGACTCGCCGTCCGCGGTGTGAGGCCGGCGTGAGCCAACGCCTGCGCGAGACGTCGGTGGAACTCGAGGTGCCCTTCCGACACGTGGACGTGATGGGGATCGTCTGGCACGGCCACTACTTCGCCTACATGGAGGAGGCCCGCACCCGGCTGTTGCGATCCTGCGGTCTCGACGGCGGGGAGTGGCTCGAATCCCAATACGCCCTCTTCGTGATCGAGAGCAAGTGCCGGCACGTCTCTCCCCTCTACTACGGCGACCGCATCCGCGCAACGGCCTGGCTCAAGGACGTCAAGCGACGCATCCACATCGCCTACGAGATCACCAACGTGACCCGGGGGTGTCGCGCGGCCCGGGGCCACACGATTCTCGCCACCACCGACCGCGATCGGGGCCTGCTGCTGGAGACGCCGGATGCGATTCAGCGTCGTCTGCTGGCTTAGCCTGGCGCTGGCCCCGGCGGCCTTCGCCGGCGAGCCGGCGGTCGCGCCGTCCGACGACCGGGGCCTGGCCGCGCTGCTCGAGCGCATGGCCTCCACCGCCGGCGTCGAGGCGACGTACGTCGAGCGCCGAGAGCTCTCGTTGCTGGTGGCGCCGCTGGACAGCCGCGGGGTCATCTACTTCGTGCCGCCGGACCGCTTCGCCCGCTTCACCCTCGAGCCCGGCTACTCGTCCCTGGTGGCGGACGGCGACGGCCTGCGCCTGCGCGAGGGTCGCAACGCGGAGGAGATGGATCTTTCCGGCAGCCCGCTGGCGAGGGGATTCGTGGAGAGCTTCACGGTTTTGTGGAGCGGTGACCGCGACGAGCTGGAGCGCCTGTATGCGGTCGAGCTGCGGGACATCGGGCCCGCCGGGGTCGAGCCGGGGGAAGGTCCGCCGGCCCGCGACGTGAGCTGGGAGCTGCGACTCTCGCCCCGCCACGCGCCGCTGTCGCGGGTGATCACGGCCATCACGCTGCGCGGTGGCTCCGGGGGGACCCGGGAGATGGTGGTCGAAGAAGAGGATGGCGACCGCACGGTCACCACCTTCGAATGGATTCGCGCCGACCGCGCCTTCGCGGACTCGGAGCTCCGACGCATCTTCGAGGCGCGCGAGCCGCTGAATGGCTCCGAGAGCGCCACGCCCGAGCCCTGAGCGCCGGTGCGGGCGCTTCGCCCCGCGCTTCTGCTCGCCGTCGCCGCGATCGGGATGGCCGTCTACTGCGCGCTCCACCTGCGGCTGGGGACCGACATCACCCGCTTCCTGCCGGTCGGAAGCCGGTCGGAGCTGGCGGCGCTCTCCAGCCGGCTGATGGATTCACCGCTCACGCGAACCGTCGTGATCTCGGTCGGCGCCGACGAGCTGTCCGTCGCCATCGCCGCGGCTCGCGACCTGGCCGGGGCCCTCCGCGATCACCCCGAGGTGGCTTGGGTGCGCACCGGGATGGACGACTCCGATCCCGAGGCGATCTACCGCCTCTACTTCGATCGGCGCCTGGGCTTTCTCTCGGACGACCCGGAGCGCGAGCTTCCCGAGCGGCTGTCCGACGCAGCCCTGCACGAGCGTGCGCGGGAGCTGCGCCGTCGCCTGGCGTCGCCGGCGGCGAGCTTCTTCGAGCCGCTCGCCGCCTCCGATCCCCTCGGCGCCTTCGAAGGCCTGGTGATGCGCATGCGTTCCGAGCAGTCGACGCTGCGCGTGGAGCAGGGGCAGCTGGTGACGCCCGACGGTCGCTACGCAATCCTGCTGCTGGGCACGCTGCGCTCGGCCTTCGACTCCGGCGCCCAGGGTCGGCTCCTGGCCGACCTGCAGCAGCGCTTCGAAAGCATCCGGGATCGACGGGGATCGGGGCTCGCGATGGAGCTCAGCGCCGCGGGTCGCTTTGCGGTGGCGGCCGAGAAGACCATCAAATCCGATGTCTACCTGATCGCCGCCTGCTCCTTCGTCGGGGTCGCGCTGCTGTTCGTGATGATCGTGGCGTCGTTGCGGGGATTCCTGATTACCGCCGTGCCGCCGCTCACGGGAATCCTGGTGGCCACGACCCTGGGCCTCTGGGTCTTCGGCAACCTCGACGGGCTCACCATGGTCTTTGGCGCCTCCCTCATGGGAGTCGCCATCGACTATTCCAACCACCTGCTGCTCCACCACGGCCTGGCCCGCCCCCCCGAAGCGCCGGAGCGGACCGCGCGGCGGCTGCGTCCGAGTCTGGTGCTGGGCGCGCTCACCACCGTGGCGAGCTTCGTGGGCTTCGGCATCGCGCCCTTTCCGGCGTTCCGCGAGATGGCCTTCTTCGCGACGGTGTGCGTGCTGACCGGGCTCGGCGTCAGTCTCTGGGTGCTGCCGGGTCTGTTGTCGTACACGCCGCCGCTGCCGAATCGCTCCTCGCTGCTCTCGGCTCGCCTCGATGCGATCTTCCGTCGGCTCGGGACGTGGCCCCGGGGCGTGCTGTTCGCGCCGGTGGGACTCGCAGCCGCAGCGGTCTTCGCACTTCCGTCGCTCCAGTGGTCGGACGATCTGTCGCGGCTCACGCAGCTCGACCCGGCGTTGGTGGACGAGGACCGGCGCGTACGCGAGCGGGTCGCCGGGCTCGAGAGCAGCCGCTTCGTGATCGGGATGGCCGGTGACGGCGATGCCGCCGTTGCGCTCAGCGACGCGATCCACGCCCGGCTCCAGACGGTGGTGGACGCCGGAGATCTCGACGGCGTCCGCTCGCTCCACGGCCTGATCTGGTCGGAGGCGCTGCAGCGGCGCAACCGGGCGTGGCTGGCGGCGGATCCCCTCCTCTACACCCGGCTCGACGCGGCCTTCCGCGACGAAGGCTTTCGCCCCGATTCGTTTCGGTCCTTCGGCGAGACGCTGGCGGGACCGCCCGCGCCCCCGCTGCGGCTGGCGGAGCTCCAGTCGAGCCCTCTCGCCGAGCTGCTCGTCCCCTTCGTGTTCGATCTGGGGGACCGCGTCGCGGTGGTCGCCCACCTGCGCGGCATCCGGAATCCGGATGCCGTGCGCGCGGCCCTCGACGGCATCAACGGCGTCTTCCTGCTCGACCAGCGCAGCTTCGCCAATGACATCTACAGGGAATTCCGCGAGACCTCGCTGCGTCAGATCGGCATCGGCGCCGTTCTCGTGGTGCTGCTGCTCTTCGTGCGCTACCGGACCTGGCGCCCCGTGGTCGCCGCCTTCCTGCCGTCGGCGCTGGTGGCGGTGCTCGTGCTGGCGGCGCTGGCCCTGCTCGGGGTGTCCACGAACCTCTTCCACGTGATCAGCCTGGTGATGGTGCTGGGGATGGGCGTCGACTACGGCATCTTCTGCGTGGACAGCGCCAGCCGGCGCGAGGGCCTGGGGGCCACGCTGACGAGCCTGCTGCTCTCTTGTCTCACCACCGCGCTGGTCTTCGGGACGCTGGCGCTCTCCTCGCAGCCGTCGTTGCGCGCCATCGGCGTCACCACCGGGCTCGGCATCCTGCTCTCCTACGTGCTGGCGCCGGTGACGCTGGCGGCCATGGGCCTCGGGGGGGCGGATCGCGAGCCCGAGAAGGCGACGCGTCCGCATGACTAGACGCCACGTGCGGTGGCTGAGCGGCCCGGCGCTCGTGCTGTGGCTGGCGGGCTGTGTGCATCTGCCGTGGGGGAGGCGCCACGTGCCCGACTGCGCGGGGCAGCTGGTCTCCACCGACGCCATGGCCGGTGATTTCCTGCTACGGCAACGCGTCCGCGTGGAGGCGGGGGGCCGAAGCTTCGCGCTGCGGCTGGTGACCCAGAAGCGCGGCGGCGAGCTGCTTCAGGTGGGGATCGATCCGTTGGGCGCCAAGCTGTTCACCCTGCACCAGCGCGGCACGCAGGTCGAGGTCGATGCGCTTCCGGCGCCGGTTCTCGAGGTGACGCCGGCGAGCCTCTTGCGCGATCTGCACCGTATCCGCTTCCTGACCCTCGATGACCCGGCGCCCGATGGTTCCTCCCGCACGGTTCGGGACGGCACCGAGATTCGCGAGACCTGGGAGCGAGGGACTCTGCGCGAGCGTCGCTTCCGACGCGTGGCGGGCCGCCCCGAAGGCTCGGTCGAGCTGCGTTTCGAGACGCCCGGGCCGACACAGGAGGGCATCCAGCGGGTCTCGATCGTCAACGACTGGTGCGGGTATCGTGTCGAGGTCGTTACGCTGGTGGAGGAGCCGCTGTCTCGAGCGCCGTCCGCACCGGGACCCCCGCGTGCCTCAGATGGGTGTGGGCGACGACTCCTCGTCGCCGCGGCGAAGCTTGCCCGTGGAGGTGCGCGCCAGCGCCTCCACCACCCGGAACTCGCGCGGCACCTTGTAGCCCGGCAGGGCTCCGCGGCAGTGGGCGACCAACGCCTTGCGATCCGGGGCCGCTTCTCCCTTCGCGACGACGATCTCGGCCACTGGGATCTCTCCCAGGTGCGGGTGCTCGCGGGCGAAGACGCGGCTCTCGCGCACGGCCGGATGGGTGTCGAGCACCGCCTCCACCTCTTCCCCGAAGAACTTCATGCCGGCCATGCTGATCCGGTTGGCGCGGCGGCCCGCCAGGTGGAGGTCGCCGTCGGCGTCGAACCAGCCCTGGTCGCCGGTGCGGAAGCCGTCGGGCTCGAGCACCTGGGCCGCCGGAAGCCACGGATCCAGATAGGCGTCGAGGGTTCCCGGCCCGCGGATGCAGATCTCGCCGGTGCGCTCCGGTGAGGTCGCGCCCTCCAACGGACGGCCGTCCTCCCCGCGCAGCCACACCTCGTAGTCCGGCAGCGGCCGGCCGAGGGCCTCGGGCTTCTCGGACGCGGCCCCGAGGTTCGCGACCGGGAGCCCCACCTCGATGATCCCGAGGGCCTGCGCGACGGGCAGGCCGAAGCGCTGCGCGAACGCCTCGGCCACCTCTCGGCGCAGGCCTTCCGCCGTGGAGACGGCCAGGCGCACGCTCTCGAGGCCGATGTCGGAGGTGTCCTTCGCGAGCAGCCGATAGTGATGGGGGGAGGCGTAGAAGACGGTGGCCTGCTGCCGCTGTGCGAATTCGAGCACCGTCCGCGCCAGCGTGCTCGCGGGCAGGAGGACCGTCGCGCCGTAGCGCAGATAGAGAAGGATCGAGACGACGAAGTGGTGCGCCATCGGCAGCAGCCACATCACGCGATCTCCAGGCCCGATGGCCAGAGCGCGGTTTGCCGCCGCGGTGCGGGCGAGGATCGCGTCGTGTCCCAGGATGACGCCCTTGCGACGGTGCGTGGTGCCCGAGGTGAAGCGCAGATAGGCGGGGCGCAGGGCGCGGAAGCCGGCATCTTCCGCGCCGTCGACGGCGCCCGGATCGGGCAGGGAGCGGAAGGTCGCCCCTTCGCCGTCCGCCTCGACCACGTGGTGCAGGCGCGCGCGCTCGGCGAACGCCGCGAAGGCCGGCCCCCCGTGGTCGTCCGAGACGGGGACCAGGCAGCCCCCCGCCGCCAGGATGCCCAGGGCCCACTCGACGAAGCCCGCGCCCTGCGGTGCCCGCAGCCCGCAGCGGTCGCCCGCGCGCAGTCCCTCGGCCACCAGTCGTTTGGCGTGGGCGTCCAGGTTGCCCGCCAGCTCGCCGTAGCTCAGCGTCCGGCTCGTGCCGTCGGCCGCGCCCACCTGGAGCGCCGGGTGGTCCGGCGCCCGCGCCGCGCGCTCCACGATGCGGTCCACCACGGTCAACGGCACCGCTTCGATCCCTCGTGATCCGGTTTCACCGGGCTTGCTCCAGAATGTGATGCCGCACCGTGGCCGGCGCCACCGCGTCGAGAGGCGTCCCGGCGTCGGCCGCCAGCGCCGCGGCGATCCCCGCCGCCTCGCCCGTCGCCAATGCGGTGCCCAGCACACGCAGAGCGCCCAGGGCCTCGCGATCCGCCGACAGGCAGCGGCCCGCCACGGCGAGCCGCGGGTGAGAGCGGCTCACGAGCGCGCCCAACGGGACCGAGCTGGGCCCGGTCGGGTACACGAGCTGCGCGCGGCGATGGTCCTGCCAGAGCTCGATGGGCCAGGTGGAGAGCGCCACCTCGTCGTCGCTGCGCCGCCCCTCCAGCACGTGGTCGCGCGTCACCGTGCTCCGGCCGCAGACCCTTCGCGTCTCCCGCACGCCGAGGCGCTCGGGCCACGCGTCCACACGGCACTTCTCGAAGGGCGCGCGGGACGCGCGGAGGAAGGCCACCACCCGCTCTGCGCCGCGGCGCGCCTGGGACTCCAGCGCCCCGAGACAAGCGGGGTCGAGCGGTTCGTAGGCGCGATCCACGGGACGGGGCACGTTCAGCGTCACGTAGACGGCGCCGGGCTCGGACCCGGGCCGCACCAGCACCGCCTCGCAGCCCCGGGGAAGGGCGCCCTCCCGCACGGCGCCGGCCACGGCGTGGGTGATGCGCAGGCGCGAAAAGCCGCGCAGCTCGTCGAGGGATCCGGTGTCCACGTCGGCCAGGCGAAAGATGTAGGAGGGGAGCTGCAGCGAGTCCGGCGGTGCCATCGCTACCGCGGCCCCGCCGAGCTGCGCCACGGCCCCGTCGCCGCTCGCGTCCACGATCACCGCGCTGCGGACGCCGCAGCGGCGGCCGTCGTCCGCGAGCAGCGTGAGAGACTGCGTCTCGTCGCCCTCGGTCGCCAGCGCCGCTTCAACGACCTGCGTGCGCACGCGCAGCTCCAGCGCGGGCGTCGCCCGGCACAGGCTCAGCGCCACCGCGGACAGCCGCGGCGGGTCCGTGGGCAGCACCCACACGCGTCCGGCGCGCTCGGGCACCCCCGCGGCCCCGGCCCGTTGGAGCGCTTCGGCGAAGCGGCCCGGAAAGCCGGGATGGGCCACCCGCGCGCGGCCGGGATCGTCGGACCGGTACAGACCGCAGATCGTGTGGACCAGCGCCTGGGTGGCGTTCCCCCCCAGCTCGGCGCCACGCTCGACCAGCAGGGTGCGGGCTCCGCTTCGGGCCGCGGCGAGCGCGGCCGCGATTCCCGCCGCGCCGCCACCGACCACCGCGACGTCGAAGCGCTCGGGCACCACCTTCAGCCTTCGTCCAGCAGGTCGGCCCGCAGCGTGTCGCGCATCAGGGCCCGCTCGGACTCGGAGAAGACGCCCGCCTGGTGGACGTGGGTGGCGTTCAGGCGTCCGCCGCGCTGGCTGAAGGCGAGGCAGCTCCCCGGAGATGGCGGAACCGGAGCCACGTGGAAGGCATTGCGCACTTCGGCGCCGCAGAAGCGCTCCAGGTCGGGGGCAAACTCGCCCGTGTAGGCGAAGAAGAACGAGCAGAGCTCACCGCGCTGGTAACGGCGCGCCATCCTCGCGTACCAGCGGGACGGCAGCAAGCGCGAGAAGTGCATGGCGTCCACGCCGTTCTCGATGTGCCGCGCCTTGATGGCCGCGAGACGCTGGCCCTTGAGGTCCGCGACGAGCGCGTCGAAGTCGTCGGCCCGCTCCGGGAGGACCTGGAACCAGATGAGTGAGACGTGGGTCCGGAAGATCGCCCCCTCGGTGCCCCGGGGTCGGAGGTTCACCGGAAGCGGGACCAGGTAGCTTCCGGGGTCTGCGCCCCGCGCGCGGTAGACGGCGTGGTGCGCGCGGATCGCCACCGCGAGATAGAAGAGCATGGGGGTGAGGAAGCCGGAGCGACGCCCGGCGTTGGCCACCGCGCGCTCGGTCCGGGCCGGGTCGAGGGTCAGGAGGTCCGCGGACAGGGCCTGGGGCACGCGGCGGCGCGCCCCACCCGGGGAGTGGACCGGATGCGCACCGAAGCCGGCCAGCCATCGCTGCCAGCGGCGCGCGGCGTCGCCCCGCTCCCGCAGGGTGCGCAGGGGGGCAGCGGAAGGCCCGAGCTCTCCGGGATCGGGCAATTCGTCGGGGCGGCGCACCCCGCGGTGACACTCATCCAGCCAGGACACGAAGCGTTCGCTGCCCGCGCCGTCGAAGAGCGGGTGCATCCAGCTCAGAGCCAGATCGGTCCCCGCTGCGCCGGCGGCGTAGCGGACGGCGTCGATCCGCAGCATCTCGCCGCGTCGCAGGGATCGCTTCTCGTTGAGGCGGCGCTGGAAGACCGCGGCGAGCACGTCTCCCTCCCGGGGGGCCTGCTCGACGTCGTGCACCGCGAATCGGGGCGCCGGTCGGCTCTCGGCGGAACCGATCTGGTACACCGGCGCTCCGATTCCCCATGCCCGGGCCACCCGCGCCCGTAGCATCGGCTGGGCGCGCGCAACCGCGTCCATCAGCTTGCGGAAGATCGCGACGTCGAAGCCCGGTCCCAGTCGAAGCACCAGCTGCGAGACATGGCTGGCGCCGTTCCAGCGGGCGATCTCGGCGTCGAAGGCGCGCAAGAAGCAGTCGGCGCCGGTCAGCGGAATACGCGGCGGTCGCATGACCCCGCCGGACACGGTCAGGACGCCGTGAGCTGCGCGTGGACCAGGGCCCCGAGGCTCTCGGCGGTCGCGAGGTGCTCCGGCGTGAGCAGGCTCTCGTCCACCCAGACGCCGGTCTGCTCTTCGATGGAGAGCATCAGCTGGGTGACCGCCAGCGAGTCGAGGCCGGCTTTGACGAGGTTCGACCGGGGCGTGAAGCCGGCATCCACCGTCAGGATTTCGTCACGGAGGATGCGGAAGACGCGCTGGACCAGGTCTTCCCGCGTGGGCGTCGCCATCGGTCCCACTCTAGCAGGCGGCGCGCGCCCTTCTCACGTTGAAGCGCCCTGGGCCGTGCCGTATCGTGACTCCCCATGGGGCAGCTCGGGTGCATCGCGATCCTGGGAGGGGGGCCCGCGGGAGCCGCACTGGGCACCTTTCTCGCCCGAAGAGGTCTGGATGTCGTCCTCTTCCACCAGGGCAAGCGTCCGCCGATCATCGTCGGCGAGTCGCTGGTGCCGGCGGTGGTTCCGTACATCCGCCGTCTGGGCATCGAGGACGAGGTCGCCGGCTACAGCATCTGGAAGGGCGGTGCGACCTTCGTCTTCGATCGCGACTCCCGGCTGAGCTTCCGCTTCGACGAAGTCCGCAAGGCGAAGACCACCTATTCGTACAACGTCCCGCGCGACCGCTTCGACGCCAGCGTCCTCGAGGCCGCCCGCCGGGCGGGCGTGCGCGTGGTGGATCACCCGGCGCGCCTGGCGCTCGAGGGCGACGCGGACCGGGTCCGGCTCTCCGACGAGACCCGGGAGGCCGCCGGCCTGTCGCGTCCGCCGGACTTCATCGTGGACGCGGGGGGGCGCCGGCGGATCCTGCCGCGCCTGCTGGGCATCCCGGCCGTCGACGGCGACCGGCGCGACACCGCGCTGCACGCCCACTTCGAGGGCATCGAGGTGGAGATCGAGGGCAACGTCCACACGGACCGTCTGGAGCACGGCTGGCTGTGGCGGATCCCGCTGCCCGGCCGCGTCTCCATGGGCGCCGTCGTCGACTCGCAGTACATCCGTAAATTCGGCGAGACGCCCGAGCAGCAGTTCGACAACTTCCTGAAGCACGACCCGGTCATCCGTGACTACGCGCGACCGGCGCGCCGCGTGACCCCGGTGGTGCGTTACACCAATTACCAATCGCGCTGCACGCGGGGCGTGGGGGGGAACTGGGCGCTGGCCGGGGACAGCTTCGGCTTCGTCGATCCCGTCTTCTCCACGGGCATGCTGCTGGCGCTCCAGAGCGCGGACTGGCTGGCCGAGGCGCTGTCCAGGGGCACCCCGAAGGCGCTCGCCCGCTACGAGAAGCGCGTGCTCCACAACCTCGCCTGCTGGCAGCGCGTGATCGGCTGGTACTACGATGGGCGCCTGCTCACGCTCTTCCGCGTCGGCGAGTACGTACGCTACCGGCCGATCGGGAGGATGCTCGACTTCCACTTCCGGAAGCACATACCGCGGATCTTCACGGGCGAGAACGCGACCCACCCGTACAGCCTGGCGCTCATCCGGTTCATGGTGAACCACGGTCTGGCGGGGAACGACCCCGATGCGCTTCGCGTCGCCTGACGACGCCGCGCGCGCGGCCTCCCTCCCGTGAGGTTCCACGCCGAATCCCGACGCGAGCGTTACGACGCGGTGGTGGTGGGCTCCGGCATCGGCGGGCTCAGCGCCGGCGCACTGCTGGCGAAGTCGGGCCTCGACGTGCTGGTGGTGGAACGGCACGATCGGGTCGGCGGTTACGGCCACGCCTTCCGCCGCGGACGCTACGTGTTCGACTCCGCGGTCCACCTCGTCGGCGGCGCCGAGCCCGTGGTCTTCGAGGGCGGGGGGATCCTGCACCAGCTGCTATCCGCCGTCGGCGTGCGCGACCGCGTCGAGTTCGAACGGGTCGACCCCTGCTACACCGCGCTGTACCCCGGGCGCGAGCTGCGCGTGCCCTCGGGCCTGGAGGAGTTCATCGCCGCCCACGCCGCGGCGTTCCCCGCCGAGCAGAAGGGCCTGCGCCAGGTCGTCCAGGAGTGCCTGAACCTGCGCCAGGAGACCCGTCGCACGGCGGAGCTCTCGAGTCCCCTGGAGGTGATGCGGTTCCCGGACCGCTTTCCGACGCTGCTTCGGTACCGGCGAGCGACCCTGGCCCAGATCCTCGACGAGCACCTGGACTCGCCGCAGCTCAAGTCCGCGCTGGGAACGCTCTGGCCCTATCTGGGGCTTCCCCCGTCGAAGCTCTCGTTCCTCTACTTCGCCACGATGCTGATGGGCTACGTGGCTGACGGGCCGTACTACTGCCGCGG
>JAOTUO010000122.1 GCA_029863845.1 Myxococcales bacterium | reverse complement strand
CCGGAACATCTACGGCGGGGTCAAGCAGCTGTTCGAGGCGATCTTCCGCTCGGATCAGACCAGTCGCTTCAACCGCGTCGTGCTGGTCGAGTACCCGCGCAAGGGCGTGTACGCCCTGGCCTTCACCACCGGCCCCGCGCGGGGAGCGGTCCAGGCAGCGACCGACGAGCCGATGGTCAACTGCTTCCTGCCGACGACGCCGAACCCGACGTCAGGCTTCTACCTGCTGGTACCGGAATCGGAGATCCGCGAGGTCGACCTCACGGTCGAGGAGGCGTTCAAGCTCGTGATGTCGGCGGGTCTGGTCGCGCCGGACGCGATCGCGGAGGCAAGAGACAAGCGCCCCGAGGCTGCCGTCGCCCAGCCCCTGCGCGGCGGCCGCTGAAGGCCGCGGCCCTCAGTCGCCCCTCGAGGCGACGCGCGCCACCAGCTGCTGGAAGCCGGAGTGGCCCATGAGGGCCCAGGTGTTCCCGGACTCGACCATCGCGAGGACTTCCGGATCCTCCATCAGCTTCCGCAGCTCGGGATCGTTGCGCAGACCGCGGATGCGCGGGCCCACGGCCTGGATCATCTCGGCGGAAGCCTCGCGAAAGGCGCGCGGGTCGGCGATTGCGGCCTCGTCGATCAGACCGAGGCTCCCGAAGCGCCGGCGCAGCCGCTCGTCCTGGACGATGCCGATGAAGCTGCCCTGGTTGAGCGCCGCCTCGACCGAGCCGTGCTCCACGTAGGTCCAGAACAGGCGGTCCTCGCGCAGGGCCTCCATGCGGGGATGCTCGATCAGGGCCTGGAGGTCGCTCACGGCCGTACCCGGCCGGGCCGCGACGCGCGCCAGCATCTGGCCCGCGGCGCCCGCGTCGGAGAGCGCCATCCGCGCCCCGGACTCCACCACCGACTCGGTGACGGCCACGGCCGCCGAGCCCTCGAGCCCCGGCAGGCCTTCGAGGGTTCCGGTGACCCGCAGCGCGTCGACCCAGATCGCGAACCAGCTCAGCAGCAGGACGATCAGGGCGCCGCGGGTCGCGCCGAAGACCGCGCCGGCGACGCGGTCGCGCCGGCTGCGCGGCTGCCCGAACCGGCGGCGGTCGGAGCGCCGCCGCAGGGTCGTGGTGACCACGCCCATGGCGGCGTAGGCCACCGTGAAGCCCGCCATGCCGGCAATCGGAAGCCCCAGGAACTCGGGCAGGCCGATCCAGCTCGCCACGTCCGACCCGAATCGCGACGCCGTGGCGATCGCCGCAGCGTACGCGGCGCCCAGGGAAAGCAGACCCATCGCGGTGACGAGGCCGCCCCGCAGGATCCCCATGCCGGCGAAGATGCCCAGCACCAGGAGAGCGATCGCATCGAGCCACATGGCCCCGTATCCATCGGCGCGACGCACGACACACTGGAGCGCCACCCGGCCGCTTCGCGTCGCCCGCGGCTCACGCTCAGCGCAGCACGCAGCGGGTGCCGCCGCGCTCCATTTCGACGACACAGAGGTTGCACGGAATGCAGCGCGAGGCGCTGAGCTCGCCGGCTTGCATGCGACGGACCAGATCGGGGTCGCGGATCAGCGCTCGGCCCAGCGCGACGAACTCGAAGCCCTCCGCCAGGGCCCGCTCCATCGTGTCCAGGCGGGTCACGCCGCCCAGCAGCATCAGGGGGAGCGAGAGGGCGGCTCGGAACTGCCGCGCGGAGGGCAGGAAGAAGGCCTCCTCGAAGGGGTACGCCTTCAGCATCGTCGGCGCGAACACGCGCATGCCCAGGCGCCGCAGCCAGCTGCGCTCGTTTCGGATCATCTCCCGAAGCGGCACGTCGCCGCGCATCAGGAACATCGGCGTCCGGGTCGTGTGCCCCCCGGTGAGCTGGAGGGCGTCGACGCTGCCGTCGCCCTCGATCATCCGGGCCACCTCCAGGCCCTCGGAAAGCTGGAGGCCGCGAGCGAAGCCGTCGTCCATGTTGAGCTTGGCGTAGACCGCGACGCCGGGGCCCGCGGCCTCGCGCACGGCTCGCAGCACCTGGCGGGGAAAGCGGGCCCGGTTCTCCAGGCTGCCCCCCCAGCGGTCGCGGCGGCGGTTGTTGAAGGGGGACAGGAACTGGCTCAGCAGGTAACCGTGTCCGACGTGCACCTCGAGGGCGTCGAAGCCGGCCGTCACCGCCAGCCGTGCGGCCGCGGCGAACTCGCGCGTCACGCGGTCGAAGTCCGCGTCGGTCATGGCCCGCGAGAAGGCCTGGGCGTGGGGGCTGAACGTGCGCGACGGGCCCAGCGGCTGCGCCCGGGTGGCGCGGGGGTTGGCGAACCAGCCCGCGTGCCCCAGCTGGATGGCCGCCCGCGCGCCTTCGGCGTGGACGGCCTCCGCGAAGCGGCGCAGGCCCGTGAGCGCCTCCTCCCGCATCCAGATCTGATGCCGGTAGGTGCGCCCCTCCGAGGAGACCGAGCAGTAGGCGAGCGTCGTCATGCCCACGCCCCCCGCCGCGAACTCGCGGTGCCAGTCGATCAGGCGATCGGTGACGAGGCCGTCGCGCGACATTCCCTCGTTCGTGGCGCACTTCACCACGCGGTTGCGAAGCTCGATGGGCCCGAGCCTCCCGGGGCGGAAGACCGCGAGCGTGCGCGGATCGGGCGCTGTCGCCGGCTGGGGCACCGGCTGCGGAAGCTCCCCCTCGATCATCGGCGGTCCTCGCGCGCCTGCACCATGTGCAGCCCGACCAGGCGCGCGATGAAGATGGCGAGGAAGAGGGGCCCCGCGACCGCCTCGAGCGTCGCGATCGACCGGGCCTGAGGGCTGACCGGCGTGATTTCACCGTAGCCGAGCGTCGTGAGGGTGACGAAGCTGAAGTAGAAATAGCGGCGCGCCCCCTCGACCTGCGCGATCTCGGAGAATCCGGCCCGGAGCGGCAGCTCGGCGAACGCGAACGACCCCGGATTCACGATCTCGATCAGATCGTACGCGTAGGCCCACGCGAGCCCGAGCAGCAGGTAGACGCAGATCCCCCCGTAGATCGTGTCGGTGCTGACGTCCTGCTGGCGCAGGATCCGGGTGAACAGCACCGCGATGACGAACGCGAGGAACGCGATGGACGCCACGTGATCGACGACCAGCAGCGCGAGGGAGTCCTCCGTGCTCGTGACCCACGCGAGCACCAGGGTCGGGGCCGCGAGCATCAGGCCCACGACCAGCACCCGCCGCTGCTGGCTCACGGCATATACGCTCGCGACCAGCAGCGCGGTGAACACGACGCTGATCACGGGAAGCGGCATCCGGCTCTCGGGAAGGAAGGGCAGAATCACCATCATCAGCAGCAGCGCGCCCAGCAGCGTGCCGAAGCGTCTGACGTTGCGCGGCCGTTGCGGCATCCGATCTCCCCTCAATTCCGCGCAGACAGGGTAAGCGTTTCGAAGAGCCCGAGGGTCCGGACGCCGAGATCGACCCCGGCCGCGTCGCCCACCCCACGCAGCTCGACCTCGAAGGCGGCGAGATCGTCGGGATCGCTGGGCGCCCCCGCGTCCGGCTCGTCGAGGGCGCAGAAGAAGTCATCGAAGTGATGGGGCACGACGAGCCGGGGCCGCAGCGTGCGGACCAGGTCGCCGGCGACGCCGAGCCAGCGCAACGTGACCTCGGCGGCCGCCGGCGCCGGAATCGTCAGCGCGAGGGCGAGCAACGCGGCGAGCTTCACGCGTGAGTCGTCCTCATCCGGATGAAAGTCGGCGGACCCAGGCTACCACGGCCGGGCCGATCAAGGCGCCTCCGTGGACGTCCGATACCGCAGGCGTAAGGGACTCGCTCGCCCATGCGAGGGGCGGCCGTCCGGGGCGTCGATCGAGCCCGGCGGCCGCGGAGGCGCGTAACGGCAGCTCGATGATCGGCAAGCAGATCGACAACTACCGGATCCTGGAGAGGATCGGGGAAGGCGGGGTCGGCGAGGTCTACCGGGCCGTCGACGTCCTGCTGAACCGCGACGTCGCCATCAAGGCGCTCCGGGCCGAGCTCGCCTCGCAACCGGCCGTGGTCGAGCGCTTCCGCTCCGAGGCCCAGACCCTGGCCCAGCTCAACCACTCGAACGTCGCCACCCTCTACAGCCTGATCCAGGAGCAGGGCTCGCTGTACATGGTGATGGAGTACGTGCGCGGCGCGACCTTCGCCAGTCTGGTGAAGGAGTCCGGTCGCATCCCCTTCCAGCGCGCCCTCTCCCTCTTCTTTGCCGCCCTCGATGGGATCGGCTACGCCCACGAGCGCGGCTTCGTTCACCGCGATCTCAAGGGCTCGAACCTCATGGTTTCCGAGCGCGGCGTGGTGAAGGTGATGGACTTCGGCATCGCCCGCGCCCTCGGCTCGGATCGCCTGACGCGGCTCGGCCACATGGTGGGCACCATCCAGTACATGTCTCCGGAGCAGGTGCGCGGGGAGGACACCGACGCGCGCTCCGACATCTACTCCCTCGGGATCGTCCTGTACGAGCTGCTCTGCGGCCGCCTGCCCTTCGAACGCAGGGGGGACTACGACCTCATGCGCGCCCACATCGAGCAGCCGCCTCCGTCGCCGCGGAAGTTCGCCGCGGAGATCCCCGCAGAGCTGGAGGCGCCGCTCCTGCGCGCGCTGGAGAAGGACCCGGAGGCGCGTTTCGGGAGCGCCGCCGAATTCCGCACGGAGCTGGCGGCGGCCGCCGCCGCTGCGAGCCGGCCTTCGAGCGACAGCCGCACGGCCGAGTACGTGGTCCCCGGAAGCGTCCGCGACGTCCCCCGCGCCCCGCGCGCGGAGACGACGCTCTGCGATGCCGCGACCGGCGCTGCGGGGATCCCGACGCCGGTGACCGCCGTCCGGGCCCCGGGCGTCGCCCCGGCGCTGCGCCGGCGGGGCGGCCGGCGGGCCCTGCTCGTCGTGACCGCGCAGCGAACGGCCGTCGCGATGGCGGTGCTCATCCTCGTAATCGCCCTCAACGGGCTGGTACAGCGTGAGCACCGGCCGCGCGACGAGCCCGGCTCCCCGCTCGCCCCGGCGGTCGCGGAGCCCGCGTCGCTGCCCGTCGCCCCCGCGGCCGCGGCGGCGCCCGAGACCCCCCGGGAAGAGGTCAACTCGGAGGCGACTGAGGCCGACGAGAAGACCCTGGAGGCGGAGACGTGGGACGTCACCCGAAGCGAGGCGCCGATTCCAGACGAGTCGTCCCCCCTGGGATCCGGCGCCACGCCACCGGGTGGGGATCTCTCGAAGACGGCGGCCGCCGCCTCGCCGAAGCCCCCTCCGGCGCCCCCCGCGGCCCCCGCTCCGAAGCGTCGGAGGCGCCCCTCCAAGCCCCCGGAGGCGCCACCCGCCGAGGCCTCGGGATCCGGAGCCTGGCGCATTCGACGCTAGCCCTGGCGCTGGCACTCGCCCTCGGCCCGGGCTGCGCCGGCCTGCGCGGGTCCCTCCAGAAGTCCCTGCGCGATCCCGGCGAACGACTCGAGACCTTTCCCGAGGCCGTCTGGGAGGAGTACGACTGCGACACCCAGAAGCGGCCCTTCTTCATCATCGAGCGCAACGAGCTGGTCCCGCCCCGCGTCAAACCCGGCGGCGAGTTCAACCACCGCATCGTGTACGTGATGTGCCCCGCGCGGGCGACCGAGGTCGTCGCCGGACGGCTGATGACCCGGATCCGCTTCAAGGGCAATCCCATCGTCCAGGAGACCGACGCGCGCTACGAGATCAAGCCCGGCCGCTGGGTCGTCGACTCCTTCGTCCGGCTGCCCGAGCAGGCCGAGCCGGGCATCTACGCCTACGAGGTCGAGTTCGACGGCAACCGGATCGATTTCGACAAGCGCCTGACCTTCGTCGTCCGTGCCCCCTGACCCCTCGCGTTGCCTTTCGCGCTGACGATGAGCCCGAGTGGACAATCCACGCCGCTCCGCGCACCCTAGCTGGCGATGCACGACCATCACGGGAACGTACGCCTGCGGTCGGGCGTGAACCAGCGGCGACTCCTGATCGCGCTGGCTCTGGCGGCGAGCTACATGTTCGCAGAGATCGCTGGCGGCTTGCTGACGGGGTCGCTGGCGCTGCTGGCCGACGCCGGCCACATGCTCTCGGACGTGGTCGCGCTCGGCATGAGCGTCGTGGCGCTGCGGATCGCCCAGCGCCCGCCCACCCCGGACCGGACCTACGGCTACTACCGCGCCGAGATCCTGGCCGCCCTGATCCACGGCGTTCTGCTCGTGTGCGTGTCAATCGGGATCTTCCTCGAGGCCTGGGACCGAATCGGAGCGCCCCACGCCATTCTCGGGGGGCCCATGGTCGTGGTCGCCGCCGGCGGCCTGGTCATCAACCTGATCGGGCTGCGGATCCTGAGCAAGGGCCGGCACCAGAACCTCAACGTCCGCGGCGCCTGGCTGCACGTCATGAGCGACGCCCTGGGCAGCGTCGGCGCCATCGTGGCCGGTGCGCTCATCTGGGCCTTCGGATGGACGTGGGCGGACCCCGTCGCCTCGGTGCTGATCGGCCTGCTCATCATCCACTCCTCGTGGGCGCTGATGCGCGAGGCGGTCTCCGTGTTGATGGAGGGCGCCCCGTTGCACATCGACGTGCAGGAAATCGAGCGCGCGCTCCTGGCCGTGCACGGGGTCGAGGCCGTTCACGACCTCCACGTCTGGACGATCGCCAGCGGCATGGTTTCACTCACCGGCCACGTGGTCGTCAAAGACGGCCAGCGCCAGAGCGACCTGCTGCACCGGGTCTGCGACCTGCTCGCGCGCCGCTTCCACATCGAGCACGCCACGATCCAGATCGAACCACTCGACTTCGACGAGCCCGGCGGAGTGTGCTTCACGTAGGAACCGGGCCGCTGGCGGAGCCGCTCCGGATACTCGACCATCCGCTGGGGGAATCCGACAGAGACCCGTGGCCCGCAATCGAGTTCTGCGCAAGACGAAGCTGATCGCGACGATCGGACCGGCCTGCGACTCGCTGGAGACGCTCAAGGCCATGATCCGGGCCGGCATGAACGTGGCGCGCCTGAACTTCTCCCACGGCACCCACGAGGAGCACCGCAAGCGCCTCGAGTGCATCCGCCAGGCGGCGGCCGAGATCGACGCCAACGTCGCGGTGATGCTCGACACCCGGGGCGTCGAGATCCGCACCGGACGACTCGAGGGCGGCACCGCGAAGCTGACGACCGGGGACGACTTCGTCCTCTACACCGACGATCGCATCGGAAACGCGCACGGCGTATCGATCTCGCTGCCGAACCTTCCCGAGATGCTGGCTCCGGACTCCCCGATCCTGCTCGACGACGGCGTCATCGAGCTGCGCGTTCGCGCCTTCGAAAAGTCGCGAATCCGTTGCCAGATCACCCGGGGTGGGCTGCTCGAAGACCGCAGGGGCGTCAACCTGCCCGGCGCCGCGCTCGAGCGGCGCGCCATGAGTCCGGAGAACCGGAAGGACCTGTGGTTCGCCGCCGAGCACGAAGTCGACTACATCGCGGCCTCGTTCGTACACACGGCGGCGGACGTGCTCGAGATCCGGAAGGTGCTCGAGGAGAACGGGGCCGAGATCCCGGTCATCGCGAAGATCGAGAATCGAGAGGGCGTCCGGAACCTCGACGAGATCGTGTCCGTCGCGAACGGCACCATGGTGGCGCGCGGCGACCTGGGGGTTGAGCTGCCGCTGCAGGAGGTGCCCATCATCCAGAAGAAGATCATCCGCACCACCGTGATGAACGGAAAGCCCGTGATCACCGCCACCCAGATGCTCGATTCCATGGAGCGGATGCCCACGCCCACGCGAGCGGAGGTGAGCGACGTCGCCAACGCCATCCTCGACGGCACCTCCGCCGTCATGCTGTCGGGAGAGACGGCCGTGGGGGCCTACCCGGTGGAGGCGGTGCGCACCATGGCGGCGCTCGCGTTGGAGGCCGAGGCCTCGCTGGGGGAGTACGGGCATCTCCAGCACATCCTGCCCGAGCCCGCGAACGCGGTGACCGAGGCCGTGAGCCAGGCCGCGATCACGATGGCCCATCACCTGGAGGCCGCCGCCATCATCACGCTGACCGAGACCGGCTTCACGTCGCGCTCGATCTCGAAGCACCGACCCGACTGTCCGATTCTCGCCATCACGGCCTGGCCGAAGGTGGTTCGCAAGCTCGCCATGAACTGGGGCGTCACCGCGATTCACTACACCGGCGAGCGGTCCGACGAGGCCATGATCCGCTTCGGGATCCAGCGCGGCTGCGAAAACGGCACCCTCCGCAAGGGAGACATCGTGGTCGCGAGCACCGGATCGGTCGGCGAGGCGGGAAGCACCGACGTGATTCGGGTCGTGACGGTCGCCGGCTGAGACGGCCCCGACCGAAGCGAAGGTATCGGATGCACGATCGTTCATATCTCTTTGTAATTACTTGTTTTTTGGAGGTGACATGGACGAGGTACGCCTGACCTCACTCGTCCCGGCCGGCGGCTGAGCCCGCAAGCTGGGTGCCGAGGACCTGGTCCGGGTCCTGAAGCAGATTGCTCCCTTGGATCACTCCTGGGTCGAGCCCGACGTGGGCCCCCTGGAGGATGCGGCCCTCGTGCGCCCGGAGAACGGCCCCCTCCTCGCCTTCACCGTCGACTTCATCACACCCGTCGTCGACGACCCGGAGACCTTCGGCGCCGTCGCCGCCGCCAACGCGCTCTCCGACGTCTACGCCATGGGAGGCGAGCCGCAGGTCGCCCTGGCGATCTGCGGCTTCCCCGAGGACGTGGTCTCGCCGACGGTCCTCGCGCGCATCTTCCGTGGCGGTCGCGACAAGGCGGCCGAGGCCGGTTGCGCGATCGTGGGCGGACACACCGTCCTGGACCCGGAGCTCAAGTACGGCCTGTGCGTCCTCGGGCGCGTCGATCGCGATCCCCCCTTCTCCCAGACGCACGCCCGTGTCGGCGACCGCCTCGTCCTCACCAAGCCGCTCGGCCTCGGCATCGCCGCCCAGGCCATCAAGAGGCAGCGGCTCGACGCTGCGGACCTCGCGCGCGTCGCGGCGGTGATGACGACGCTCAACCGGGGGGCGAAGGATGCCGCCCTCGCGGCCGACGCGCGCACCGCCACCGACATCACGGGCTTCGGGCTGCTCGGCCACCTGCACCACCTGCTCCAGGCCTCGGGGGTCGCCGCGCGACTCTTCGCCGAGGCGGTTCCGGTGCTCGACTGCGTGCGGCCCCTCGCCGAGGACGGTCAGGTGCCGGCGGGTACGCGCAAGAACCTCGCGTACGTGGAGCCGCACACCCGCTTCGAGCCGGGCCTGCCCGCCGCGGAAGCGCTGGTCCTCGCCGACGCGCAGACGTCGGGCGGACTTCTCATCGCCGTGCCGCCCGAGGGCGAGTCGATGCTGCTCGCGGAGCTCGAGCGGCGCGGAACGCCGGCGCGAGCCGTCGTCGGCGAGATCGTGAAGGGCGAGGCCGGTCACGTGGAGGTGGTCGGGCGCCTGGCGCGCTGAGCGCCCGCCGGCGAACCGCTCGTAGTTCCGCTCCGATCGTGAGACAGTGCGCGGATGGCCGCGTCCGTGGACACGCCGCCGAAGACGGGGGAGCCCGCCGCCTGATGGAGGCCCCGACCTTCGCGGCGGCGACCGGAGCGGCCCTGGCGTGCGGGCTCGTCGTCGCCTCACGGCGACCGGCGTGGATCGTGCGATGGCCGCGGCGGGTCCTGCTCCTCATCGCGCTGGTCAGCGCGGGGGCGATCGTCGCGCTCGTCTCGCCGCACCCGCCCTGGCTCCGCCTCGAGCTCGACCCCTCGAGCGAGCCGCTGCTCCCGGCCGGCGACCCGGCGCGGGACGCCTACCAACGGGCCGTGCAGGAGTTCGGCGACGACGAGATCTACGTCATCGCCGTCGAGTCCGACGACGTCTTCACGCGTCCGGAGCTCGAGGCGCTGCGCCAGGTCACCGACGCGATTGCGCGAATCCCCGGCGTGCGTTCCGTCAAGAGCCTCGTCGACGTCGTGTCGTTCCGGTACGACCCCGAGCGCGACTGGATCGACGTCGGCACCTTCATCTCCGAGATCCCGTCGCGCGCGGAAGACCTCGAAGCACTGCGCCGGCGCGCGGTCTCCGACCCCCTCTACGAGCGCAGCCTCGTCTCGCGGGACGGACGCGTCGCCGCCATCAACGTCTCGTTTCACAAGATGACGGATCGCGAGTTCATCGCGGGGGACTTCGACGGGCGGATCCACCGCATCCTGAGCGCCGAGGCCGACGCGGGACGTCGCACCTACGTCGCCGGGCGTCCTCACGTCAAGAGCCGCGTGTACCGCATGATGATCGACGACCTGCGGCGCCTCGTCCCCGGGGCCTTTGCGGTGATCGCGTTGGTCCTGGGCCTCCTCTCCGGATCGTCGCGCGCGGTGGCGCTGCCCCTGGGCAGCGTGCTGCTGGCCACCCTCTGGACCTTCGCCGGCGTCTCGCTCCTCGGCCGACCGCTGACCGTGCTGACGGTGCTGCTCGCCCCCACGCTCATCGCCATCGGCAGCGCCTACGGCGTGCACGTGCTGGCCCGCTTCGACACGGAGATCCGCAGCACCGGCGATCTGCGGGACGCCGTGCTTCGCTGCCTGGAAGCCATGGCGACGCCGGTGCTGATCTCGGGTCTGACGACCTCGATCGGCTTCGCAGCGCTGCTCATCAGCGACGTACCCGCCGTCTTCGAGCTCGGCGCCTTCTCGATCCTGGGCGTCCTCTCGCTGACGCTGCTCAGCCTCACCGCGCTCCCCGCCGCGCTGGTCGCGCTCCCGCGCTGGAGCGCTCCGCGCCCGCAGCCGCGCCTGGCCCGCGCCTCCCGGCGCGCGCTCGACGCCGGCCTCGCCGTGCTGGCGCGCCTGGCCACGCGGGCCCCGGGCGCGGTGATCGCCGCCTGGGCCCTCGTCACCGCCGCCGCCGCCGCGGCCATACCGCGCATCGCCATCGACACCGACTACCTCTCGTACTTCGATCCCGGCTCGTCGGTCCGGCGCGACTTCGAGGCCGTGAACCGGCTGCTGTCGGGCGCCGTTCCCATCTACGTCGTGCTGAGCGGACCGTCCGCCGGCGCCTTTCGCGAGCCGGCGGCGCTGCGCGCCATGGAGCGGATCCAGGCGCGCCTCGCCGAGACGCCCGGCGTGACCCGGACCGTCTCCATGGTGGACTTCGTCCGCGTGCTGAATCGCGTGGTCGCAGGCGACGACCCGGCCGCCGAGCGCATACCCGACACGCGCTCGGGCGTCGCCGACCTTCTCTACCTCATCCCGAAGCACGACCTGGGTCGCTTCTCGAACGCGAACCAGAGCCGGGCGAACATCCTCGTCCGAACCGGCGAGGTCGGCTCGGCGGCGATCCGCGAGCTGGAGGCCCGGATCGAGGCGATCCTCGCCCGGGAGCCCCT
>JAOTUO010000419.1 GCA_029863845.1 Myxococcales bacterium | reverse complement strand
CGGATGGACGCGGCGGCGTGGTTCTTCACCGGGACCGCGTGACCGCGCGCCGCTGCGGGCCCCGGCGGTGTAGACTGACGGGCTCCGAAGGAGGCGCCGAATGCCCGAGCTCTTTCGCGATGCCGCCAGCATCACCTACCCCGTCATCGACTGCGGCGCCTACGTGAACGAGCCGCCGGACCTCTGGCTCGCGCGGCTGCCGAGCAAGTGGAGGGACCGGGCTCCCCAGGTGAAGCGCGTCGAAAGCGGGGACCTGTGGATCTTCGACGGCGGCAGGGCGAAATGGCCCGTCGGACTCAGCGCCGTCGCCGGGCTCAGCGTCTTCGACTTCAAGCCCATGGGTATCACCTACGAGAGCATGCGGCCGGGCAGCTTCGACGCCCGGGCGCGCCTCGACGACATGGACGCCGACGGAATCTTCGCCCAGATCCTGTACCCGAGCGTGACGCTTCAGGGTGCGAAGATCTACAACCACGACCGGGACCTTCAGGTTGCCTGCGTGCACGCCTACAACGAGTGGCTGCTGGAATTCTGCGAGGGCTCCGGCGGCCGCCTGATCGGCCAGGCAATCCTCCCCACCACCAATCTCGACGACACGGTCGCACAGCTCGAGTATGCCTTCGAGAGTGGCCACCGCGGCGCGGTGATCTCGTCCTTCCCGAACGGCACCCTCGATCCCAAGCCCGAGGACGACCGCTTCTGGGCGCTGGCCGAGGAGGCGGGCTTCCCGATCGCGGTTCACATCGGAAGCTTCGTGCGCGGCGGCATGGCCGGGAGACGCGAATCGTGGTCGTCGCTGGCCTTCGTGGGCATGGCCGCGCTCACCAGGGCCGGCGGCCCGATGCTCCCGGTGGTCTGCGACATCCTCTTCTCGGGGATCTTTCAGCGCTTCCCGAGGCTCCGGATCGTGTTGGTGGAGTCCAACATCGGCTGGATTCCGACGCTCCTCGAGCAGAGCGACGACATGTTCCGGCGCTACCGCTGGTACACGGGCGCGGTGAACGAGCAGAAGGAAATGCCGAGCGACATCTTCTTCCGGAACTTCTGGGCGAGCTTCATGATCGACACGGTCGGCATGGACCTGCGGCACCGGATGAACGTGGATCACCTGATGTGGTCCAGCGACTACCCGCACAGCGGCACCGACTGGCCCGACTCAAGGATCACCATCGAACGCGTGTTCCGCGACGTGCCCGTGGACGAGGTCGAGAAGATGCTCCACGGCAACTGCAAGGCGCTCTACGGCCTCGACCACATCCCGGACCGCCTTCCGGGCCGGTAGGTCGGACGGCCCGCGCCGAGCGCCCGCCCCTCGGAGCCGACGCGGAATGATGGGATTTCACCACATGGGCGGAAGCGGCCAGGACCGGCGGCCGGTTGGAAACGCCGTCCGAGTCGCGCTACTCGATGGAGCCTTTCCGCGTCCGTTCGACCTGCGACTCGCGTGACTCGCTTGGGAAGGGAGCCAACCCGGGATGAGCAAACTCAAGATCGCCATCATTGGTGTCGGGAACTGCGCGAGTTCGCTGGTGCAGGGAATCCATTACTACGCCCCCCGGAGCGAGGAGAGCTCCATCGGGCTGATGCACTGGAGCATCGGCGGCTACACCCCCGGCGATCTCGAGGTGGTCGCCGCCTTCGACATCGACGCGCGCAAGGTCGGGCGCGACGTCGCCGAGGCGATCTTCGCAGCACCCAACTGCACGACCGCCTTCTGCCCCGAGGTCCCCAAGGCGGGCGTGCCCGTTCGGATGGGGCGGATCGCCGACGGGCTCTCCGAGCACATGCGCGGCTACGATGAGCGGCACACCTTCGTGCCCTCCGACGCTCTCGAGGCGGACCGCGCGGAGGTGTTACGCGTGCTCGAGGAGACCGGGGCCGAGGTCGTGGTGAACTACCTCCCCGTGGGCTCCGAGCAGGCGACGCGCTTCTACGCGGAGTGCGCGCTGGAAGCGGGGTGCGCGCTGGTCAACTGCATGCCGGTCTTCATCGCCAGCGATCCCGGGTGGGCGGCGCGCTTCGAGGAGAGAAATCTCCCCATCGTCGGCGACGACATCAAGGCCCAGCTCGGCGCCACCATCACGCACCGCATGCTCACGGACCTCTTCCGGAAGCGCGGCGTGGCGCTGGAGCGTACCTACCAGCTCAACACCGGCGGCAACACCGATTTCCTGAACATGCTGAACCGCAGCCGCCTCGCCTCCAAGAAGGAATCGAAGACGGAGGCCGTGCAGTCCGTGGCGGCCCACCGGCTCGCGGACGACGACATCCACATCGGACCCAGCGACTACGTCGCCTGGCAGGCCGACAACAAGGTCTGCTTCCTGCGCATGGAGGGCAAGCTCTTCGGAGACGTGCCCATGAACCTGGAGCTGCGCTTGTCCGTCGAGGACTCGCCCAACTCCGCGGGCGTCGCGATCGACGCCATCCGCTGCTGCAAGCTCGCGCTCGACCGCGGCAAGGGCGGCGCCCTGGAGGCTCCCTCCGCGTACCTGATGAAGCACCCGCCGCTTCAGTACACCGACGACGAGGCCCACCGTCTGATCGAGGCCTTCATCGAGGGCAACTGG
>JAOTUO010000121.1 GCA_029863845.1 Myxococcales bacterium | reverse complement strand
ATTGATCTCCTTTCCAGCCAGTAGAAATGCACGAGCGGTGCCACATTGACGCCCGACCAAACTGCCTGGTGGGTAGCGAGATAGCCACCTCCGCCAGCATCATGCCCTACAAAAAAGAGTCCGGGCAAAGGCGACTTGGGATTTGGCTTGTTCTTGCCACAATATCCCACGGTCACTGCTGAACCAGCAGCTTCGCCCCCCACACCCGGTAGTACCTGGTCCCTAGAAAGGGCTGATACCTCGGCCGGGCCCATATATCCTTCCCTGGATTCTATGTAGGGAACCGCTTCAGGAAACATCTCTGCAAATAGCTCATCGATCTTCTTGTGAAGAGCTTCCATCTCTTTGCCGGCCGGATCAGGCGTGCACCATGTTCCGAGAAGAAGCATCTGCTTGCCTTCGGGTGCCATCTCGGGATCAAAATGGGATGCAACCACACCGTCCAAAGCGATTTCATCCGGTATGATTCCGTCCCTCATCCTGTCAAGGCGCTCCACATCCAGAAAACTGTCCTCGGTTGTGGCCACGTATACGCCATGTTCCATTACGGGTTTGTTGAAGATGTAACGTATGCAGGTGAATCCCAGGCTTGGGGGCATGTCCTTGACATAGCCCACATAGCTCTTGTCAAAGTGCTCTTCGCCAACCAATTTCAAGACCGTTGGTTGGATTCCTGCATTGCTGACAACAATGGGGGCCTTGAAGACCTTGCCTCTGGTCTTGACACCCGTAACGCGGCCCTCTTCAACGGTGATGCTTTCCACCCTGGCTCTGGTCTGAAGTTCTCCACCATTGGCCTTGAACACGTCTAGAACGTCACCAATGATCCGACCATAGCCGCCTCTTGGATAGCCAATCGTCCTCCCGGCAAATACCTGCATGATCCTTGCGATCTCCGACATGGCAACCGTTTCATAGACACCTGTGGCCATGAGGTTGGAATGGGTCGCAAGGAACTTTTGGATCGGCTTCGGGACATCCCCTCTCCGAGCAATCCATTGTTGAACACTGATATCGTCGAGTTCGTCTAATTGCTCCGGAGTCAAAAGGGCGATTTCTGCAAGTACTTTCAGGCACTCCACCCGCTCCTCGGCATCCAGCCCCCAGGAGTCGAAAAGATTGGCGGAGGGGTCATCCGCCTTTGCTCCTGGGGCATCGATACTTGTTGTCCACTCTTCGCCTTTACGTCGATACATCATGGCAACAGATCCTGGTATGACGTCCAGCTTGGACTCGATACCAAGCTGTCGAAAGGCCTCTACAAAAGGGCCGCCTTCGATTGGAATTCCAAAGGTGGGCCACATCTCGCCCCGAAAGCCCTTCACGGAAATGCCCATGACCTTGCCGCCAGGCTGATTATTCTTATCAAGGAGCAGAGTCTTGATACCTGCCTTGGCTAGCAGGGCAGCGCAAACGCTACCTCCAAGGCCTGATCCAATCACAATTGCATCGTACTTGTCAGCCATCTGCGTCCTCCATTTTCAATCTGCCGCTCGCGGGGCGCTACTCGCTACTCGCCCGTATACACGGGCTTGCGCTTCTCCCTGAAGGCCCGCGGTCCTTCGCGGGCATCCTTCGAGGCGAAGACGGGGCCGCCGTACTCGAGCTCCTTCACCAGGGCGTCGGCCTCGCTGTAGCTCTCGTCGATCTCGCGCAGCATGCGCATGAGGGCGCGGATCGAGAGGGGGCCGTTGTCGCAGATCCCCGCGGCGATCTTCTTCGCCTCGGCCAGGGCCTGACCCCTGGGAACGAGCCGCCCCACCAGGCCGAAGTCCAGCGCCTCCTGGGCCGTCACGTGTCGCCCCGTGATCAGGATCTCGGCCGCCAGGGTGTAGGGGATCTGTCGCCGCAGGCGCACGCTGGATCCGCCGAGGGGAAAGAGCCCGCGCCGGGCCTCGGTGACGCCGAAGACCGCGTCCTCGGCGGCTACGCGGATGTCGGTGCCCTGGAGGATCTCGGTGCCCCCGGCCACGGCGAAGCCCTCCACCGCTGCGATGATGGGCTTCATCGGTCGGTTGTGTCGGAGAAGCGCCTGCCAGTGGAGATCCGGTACCTCGGCCATCAGCTTCTGGAACTCTTCGTCCGTTTCGCCGGCTCCCATGGCCTTGAGGTCGGCGCCGGCGCAGAAGACGTCGCCGCGCCCCGTGAGGATCCCCACCCGCAGCTCGCGGTCCTGGTCGAGCATGCGCCAGGCCCGGTACATCCCCGCCAACATTCCGCTGCTCAGGGCGTTCTTCGCCTCGGGGCGGTTGAGGGTGACGACCAGCACGTGGCCTTCGCGGTCGATCAGGCAATGCTCGGGGTTCATGAGGGCTCCTGCGCTAGGGTGATCTACGTCTCAAAGGTCTAGACACCTCTGAGAAGCGCGCGCGAGTCGGACGCGGACAACGTCGAGGTGATGCTCGCGGCGTATGACGATCCGAAGCTTCCCGAGTCGGGCGTGGATCACCTGCAATACCTACCACCACATCGAGGACCGCGCGAGCTACTTCGCGCGGGCCCGCCGCTCCCTGCGACCCTCCGGCGGGCCGCTCAGCTGGCCGCGGCCGCCACCTCCCGGCGGCGTTCCCGCGCGTAGAGGTACGCCGGCAGGCCGCAGGAGAGCCCGATCGCGAGGTTCAAGGCGATGAACAGCCAGGGGGCGGGCGCGTCCGGCTCGCGGCAGCGGTGGAACATCGCGATCCAGAACACGAACGAGGAGCAAAGCAGGTCCGCCGTGAACCCGCCCGCCGCCGGGTTCGCGAACAGCGCCGACACGAAGCCCGGAAGCGACGTGCCCTCACTCGCGAAGTGCTGCACGAAGAACGCGTACGGAACCACGGCCCCGACGACCGCCATGACCAGGTAGAGGGTCTTCATCGCTCCTCCCATCGTGGATTCTCCTCTCCCCAGTGGTGAGGTATCCACGAAAGCGGGTCAATTCCAGTCTGCCAGATCGCGGCGCATTCCTGTGGACTTTGTCGGCGGCTCGTCGGCAGTGGATTTTCGCGACTGTAAGCTGCTGAATTATCTAACATAGGGAACGGACTACCAGGGGGGCGGGGCAGGCGACAGCGGGCCGTTCGCTCCGGGCGGTCATCCGGCGTCCCGATTCGTCTTCGATCCGGATCTGGACAACGTTCGCCTCATGGTGATGAGTGAGCTCCATCGCAGATTCACGTTGAATCACGCGGCAGCACGAAGGCTCGCGTGGTACGGCGCCGCCCTGATCGTTCTGAGCGTCGCCGCCTGGGCCAACATGCGGGCGTGGTTCGTGCAAGACCTCCTGCCACCCGGCGACTTCGCCGGCTACGCCTCCGTCGTGGAGCAGGTGCGGGACTCGCTGCTGCGCTACGGGCGCGTCCCGATCTGGTGCAGCGACTGCTTCGGGGGCTCCTCCTATTTCGTCAGCAGCCTCAAGGAGTACGCCGCCTTTCCGCTGGCGCTATGGCTGGATCCGGTCCTTGCCACGAAGCTTCTCTTCCTGATCCTGAAGCTGTTGTCGGCGCTCGGTCTGTACCTGATCTTCGCCCGGCTCTTCGGCTCGCCGGCCGCGGGAATCGTGGCGGGATACGCCTACGCCTTCGGAGCCTGGTCGAACCACGAGACGGGCCACCTCGACGTCCCGTTCTCGTCCGCGCTGTTTCCGCTGATCTTTCTCGCTTCGGTCGGTCTGCTGGCCCGGCGCAGCTTGCGCTGGGCCGGCGTACTCGGGTTTCTCGTCGCCTGCCAGCTCGCCATCAACTGGGTCCAGGCGCTCGTCTGTCCGGTCCTCTTCGTCACGCTCCTGGCATTCCGGCCCTGGCGCAGCCACCCCGGCGAGGACGATCCCGTGGCAGATCGCGGCCTCGCGGCGCGGTGGGCCCTCTCGATGGGCGCGGCGCTCCTCGTCTTCCTGCTCTTCGCAGCCTCGCAGATCGGGTGGACGGTCGCCGATTCCGGGAATCACTGGCTGGTCGATCCGGAAGTCGCGGCCGAACAGCGAGAGCGCTACAGCGAACGCTCGCCCTTCCTGTTCTTGAATCGCGACAACTGGATGGCGTCGTGGCTCACGGAGCACGACCCCTTGCAGGCGAAGGTCCCGAGGGTGGACACGGGAAGGCGCTACCTCGGCGTCGTCGCGATCGCGGTCTGCGTCGGGGGCTGGTTCGCGGCCAGGAGGCGGTATGGGCTCCGGCGCTGGTACCAGGCAGGTGCCCTCCTCCTTCTCTTCCAGTACTGGATGGCGCTCGGTCCGCATACGCTGGTCTCGCAGATCGCGCGCTCCTTTCATTGGGCGGAATCGGTCGACGCGAGCCTGCGGCTCTGGCTGACCCTAACGTCCGTCGGGTGTCTGGGAACGGCGCTCTTCCGGCGGGCCCGCCGACAGGAGGATGCCAGCGACCGGCCGTTCGAAAATGAGCTTCTCCTGGGCTCCGCGCTGCTTCTGGTCTTCCCGGCGTATTCGCTGTGGGAAATTGCCCGAACCGCGCTGCCGATCCTGAGCCTGCAACGCTCCCCAGGGCACTTCTCCGACGTCCTGCCCTTCTCTTTCTACCTTCTGTTCGGGCTCGGGCTGACGGCGATCGCGCGCGCCAGCGCCCGGCCCCGCGTGGCGCACGCCCTGGTCGCGACGGTGGGCGTTCTCGTGGCGATCGACTTCTGGCCGAGCACCCGTGCGTTCCGCGTCGGGACGCCGATGGAGGCGGTCCGGAGAGCTCGACAGACGGTGGCGGAACTTCCCGGTGAGGGCGGCACCCTTCGAATGAACCTGACCTGGATCAATTCCCCGCTCCGGAGCCTGGTCGGGATGAACTCGGAGGCCGGCAGAGCATGGGGATGGCTGCCCTGGCAGGCCGGCCGCCACTGGCCCCCCTACATGTCAAGAGCGGCCTGGCCGTTCCGGCAACCCCGTGAGGAAACCGAGGAGACGATTCGAAGCGACGAGGCGCTCCTCGCGCTCGGGCGGCTGAAATACTTCCTCCTGGATTCACGGGCTCGCAATGAGCCGCGAGCGCTGCCGCACCCCTGGAGGCCGGTCGCTTCCAGCAAGCTATTGAGCGTCTGGGAACAACCCGAGGTCGCGCCGATGGCATCCGGGTACCGGTCGTATCTGCTGGTGGTCGGCGAGCCGCACAAGAGCGAGCTGCGCGCCATCCCACCGCTCTTCCATCGCAACGTTCTCGTGGCGTCGGTCGGAGGACGTTCCTCGGATCTCCGGGAACTGATCGGAGAGGCAACGCTGGTCTCCCTACCGGACGAGTCGGCACTCGGAGACGAGGCGAGTCGCGCTCTGGCACAGCAACATGCCCACAAGGTGTTCGACCCGCGCGACGTCAGCGGCTGGCGGAAGCTCGGGACAGCGCCCGTGACGGCCCTGGTCGGGGTCGACTACCGGCGCCCGGCACCCGAGCACATCGTCCTCGAGATCGACGCGGGCGAACTCTCGTCGTTGATCTTCCTCAGCGAGGGATATCACCCCTGGTGGCGGGCGACGCTGAATGGCGAACGGGTCCCGCTGGTCCGCGCTCAGATGGCCTTCATGGCCGTGCTCGTGCCGCCCGGCGAGCACGTCGTCGACGTGCGTTTCCAGCGCCCGATCGCGGTCGCTGCGGCGGATGCGGTGACCGGCTTGTCCTGGCTCACCGCGGCCATCGGGGTTCCGGTCGCGGGAATTGCGATCGCGCTCGGACGCCGACGCTGAGGGTGCCCATGTCTCGACGCTTCGAAGGTCGGGGCACGAGCCGACTACTCCCGCAGCGAAGGCGGATCGAGCACCTCCCACGCCGCGGAGAGTCCCGCGTGGAGCGCGCCGATCGCGACGCGCTCCACGGGGGACTCGCGCAGAACGCACCTCGCGACCTCGCGGGCCGCGTCGCGCTGTGCCGGCGACTCCACCTTGTTGAGCAGCACGACGGCGCGTGCGCTTCCCGGGAGATCCTTCAGTCCGCCCTCGCGAGACGTGAGCAGGGTCGCGAGCGCCTCCGGCGTCAGCGTCTCGTGGGGTGCGAGACCCGTGATGGCGCCCACGCGCTCCGGCCGGTGGGCGACCTCGCCGATCGGGCCCGAGAGCGCGTCGATGCCCGCAACCGGGACCAGGAGGCCCGTCTCCTCGGGGACGACCGGCTCGTGCGCGGCGGGCGCCTTGACCGGCCGCATCCGCGAGCCATCCGCCTCGATCACGACCCAGTCGACTCCCGGACGTGCCAGCATCTCGGCGGGAAGCTCGCGCGGCACTCCCAGGGCGTGCTCCCCCTCCACGCCGCCCACGACGAGCACGCTCGACGAAATGGTGTCGAGCCGCTGGCGCCAGGCGGGGTCGTCCAGGCGGCAGACCTCGGGCGCGAGGCTCATCTGAGCCGCGAAGATGCGCGTCGTCGTGGTCATCACGACGCGGCCCGCCAGGCCCCGGGCGAGGGCGAACAGCAAGCTGCTCTTCCCCCCGCCGCCGACGATCGAGACGATCTGTGGCGAGTCGAGCCCGAGCGCCTCGACGAGGCTGACGCCTGCCACGACTGCGCTCAGAGATCCGCGGTCTCGAGCCGGACGGCGCAGAACTTGAACTCCGGGATCTTGCCGTCCGGATCGAGCTTGTCGGTCGTGAGGACGTTGGCCGCCGCCTCGCGGAAGTGGAATGGGATGAAGACCGAGCCGGGCTGCGTGTCGACGCTCTTCCGGACGCGCAGCGTCACCTCGCCGCGCCGCGAGCGCACGCGGACGAACCCGTCCTCCTCGAGGGCCAGGCGCTCACAGTCCTCGGGATGAACCTCGGCGAACGCCTCCGGCACGAGCGCGGAGAGCGCGCGCGAGCGCCGCGTCATCACGCCCGTGTGCCAGTGCTCGAGCACGCGTCCGGTCACCAGGATGAAGGGGTACTCCGCGTCGGGAAGCTCGTCGGCGCCGCTGTGCTCCGCGGCGACGAACCGCGCCCGGCCGTCACCGGTGGGGAAGCCGTCGCCGAACATCACGACCGTTCCGTCGGACTCCTCGGGGTTCGGGCAGGGGTAGAGCTTGCCCGTCGCCCCGAGGTTGTCGTGGCGGAGACCGCTGTGCGAGTCGGTCAGTGAGACGACCTCGTCGAAGATCTCGGAGGCGGAGTCGTACTGCATCGGGTAGCCCATGCGCGTCGAGATCTCGCAGATGATCTCCCAGTCGAGTCGCGCCTCCCCCGGAGGTGCGAGCGCGGGCCTGCCGATCTGCACGCGGCGGTCGGTGTTCGTGTAGGTGCCGGTCTTTTCGAGTGCGGACGTCGCAGGCAGCACGACGTCCGCGAACTCCGCGGTCTCCGTCAGGAAGATGTCCTGGACCACGAGGAACTCGAGCGCGGCGAGGCCCTTGCGCACCTCATTGACGTTCGGCTCGGAGAGGAACGGGTTCTCGCCGAGCATGTACATGCCCTTGACGACGCCGTCGCGCGCCGCCTCGATGATCTCGACCGACGTCAGGCCGGTCTGGGGGTCGAGCTTCGCGTCCCACGCGGCCTCGAAGCGCGCCCTCGCCGCCTCGGACGTCACCGGCTGGTAGCCGGGGTAGCTCATGGGGATCAGCCCCGCGTCGGAGGCGCCCTGCACGTTGTTCTGCCCGCGCAGCGGGTGCAGGCCGGTACCCGGCCGGCCGACGTTGCCCGTCATCAGCGCGAGCGAGATGATGCAGCGGCAGTTGTCGGTACCGTGCACGTGCTGGCTCATGCCCATGCCCCAGAACGTGATCGCCGCCCTGGCCTCGCCGTAGGCGATGGCGACCTCGCGCAGCAGCGCCGCCGGGACGCCGCAGATCCCGCTCACGCGCTCCGGCGTGTACGCCTTCACGGCGCGCTCGATCTCCTCGAACCCGGTCGTGTGCTCCGCGATGTAGTCCGCGTCGGTGAGCCCCTCCTCGATGATGACGCGCATCAGCCCGTTGTAGAAGGCGACGTCGGTGCCGGAGCGGATCCGGCAGAAGCGCCACGCGTGGTCGGCGATGCCGCTGTGGCGCGGGTCGACGACGATGAGCTTCGTCCCGCGCCGCGCCGCGTCCTTGAAGAAGGTGGCGGCGACCGGGTGGTTGGAGGTCGTGTTCGAGCCGGTGATCAGCACGACGTCGGAGTTCTCGACGTCCCCGTAGGTCGTGGTGACCGCGCCCGAGCCGATCATCTGGAGCAGCGCCGCGACCGATGACGCGTGGCAGAGCCGCGTGCAGTGATCGACGTTGTTCGTCCCGAAGACCGCCCGCACGAGCTTCTGGAAGAGGTACGCCTCTTCGTTGCTGCACTTGGCGGAGCCGAAGCCCGCGAGCGCCCCGCTCCCGGAGCGGTCCCGGATCTCGCGCAGGCGGCTCGCCACGAGGTCGAGCGCCTCGTCCCAGCTCGCCTCCCGGAAGGCCGGCATCACCTCGTCGTAGTCGACGATCCCGCCCGGCTTGCGTCGCTCGCGACGCGAGCTCTCGACCTCCGAGGAGAGCGCCCGTTTGGGGTAGTCGATGCGGATCAGGGGCCGCGTCAGGCGGTGCGGGTGGGACACGTAGTCGAAGCCGTAGCGCCCCTTCACGCAGAGGCGACCCCGGCTGCCGGGACTCTCCCTCCCCTCGGCGAAGACCACCCGGTTGGCCGCCTCGTCGACGTGATAGGTGAGCGCGCAGCCGACCCCGCAGTAGGGACAGACGGTGTCGATCGCCGCGAGCTCGGCGCGCGGGCGGAGCGGGGCCGAGATCGGCTTGTTGACGAGCGCACCGGTCGGGCACGCCGCCACGCACTCGCCGCAGCTCACGCAGGTGGAGTCCCCCATGCCCTGGTCGAGATCGAACGCGATGCGCGCGCGGTAGCCCTTGCCCGTGCGACCGATCACGTCGTTGTGCTGGACGTCGTTGCAGGCGCGGATGCAGCGATCGCACAGGATGCAGGCTTGATGGTCCACCTCGATCACCGGCGAGGAGTCGTCGCGCGGCCGCGCCGCGCCGCGGCGAAGGCGCGGTCGCACGCCGTAGCGGCGGGCGAGCGCGTGAAGCTCGTCGTCGGCGGTCGTGCGCTCCTTGGCCGAGACGTCCGGCTGCTCCGACATCAGCAGCTCGGTCAGCATCGCGCGGCACCGCTCGATCTTCTCCGAGGCCGTGCGCACCACCATGCCCGGCTCGGCCAGGCGTACGCAGGAGGCGGCCATCACGCGCGCCCCCTCCACCTCCACGGCGCACATCCGGCACACGCCGACCGGCTCGAGACCGGGGTCGTGGCAAAGCGTCGGGATCGCGATGCCGGCCCCGCGCGCCGCCTCCCAGATCGTCGTGCCAGATCGGACGGTGACCCCGCGGCCGTCGATCGTGAGCGTGACGCTCAACGGCGCGACCCGTCGTTCCCGATGGGAAAGTGCTCGAGCACGCTCAGCACCGGCGTCAGCGCCACCTGTCCGAGGCCGCACAGCGACGTCTCGAGCAAAGCCTCGTTCAGCTCCGGGAGGAGGCCGAGCCCTTTCTCCTCTCGCCGCTCGATCAGGACGACCGCCTTCTCGGTGCCGATGCGGCAGGGAACGCACTTCCCGCAGGACTCCTCGCGGAAGAAGGCGGTGAGGTTGCCGGCCAGGTCGAGGAGGTCGGCCCCCGCGCCGACGATGACGATCGCCCCCGCTCCGAGCGCTGAGCCCGCAGCGGCCAGCGGCTCCCAATCCAGGGCGACGTCCGCGCGATCCGCGGGAAGGAAGGCCGTGCTGGCTCCCCCCGGCAGGAAGGCGAGGAGCTCCTTCCCGTCGCGCATCCCGCCGCAGCGTTCGACGACCTCCCGCACGCGTGTTCCCAGCGGGACCTCGACGACCCCGGCGTTGCGCACGTCGCCGCTCACGGAGAAGAACTTCAGATCCGCGCGTCCGGTCCGGAGGACTCTCGGCACCTGCGCGAAGGACTCGACGTTGTTGATCAGCGTGGGCTGGCCCCGCAGGCCACACGCGCCCGGGAAGGGCGGCTTGTTGCGCGGCTCTCCGCGCCGCCCCTCGAGAGCCTCGAGCAGTGCGGTCTCCTCCCCGAGCACGTACCCCCCGGGAGAGACGAAGACGCGCAGGTCGAAGCGAAGCCCGGAGCCGCAGACGTTCTCCCCGAGCACGCCGCGACGATAGGCGTCGTCGATCGCGCGTTGAAGCGCCTGACGCGACCGGCGGTACTCGTGCCGAATGTAGACCCAGCCCGCCTCCGCACCGACGGCCAGGGCGCCGAGCGCGGTCCCTTCGATCACGAGGTGGGGAAGCTCCTCCAGGATCACTCGATCCTTGAACGCGGCCGGCTCGCTCTCGTCGGCGTTGCAGACCACATACTTGGGCGTCGCCGGCTCGCTTCGAACCAGCTCCCACTTGCGCCCGACCGGGAAGCCGGCGCCCCCCATCCCCCGCAGACCCGAGTCGGCGATGCGCGCGATCGCGCCGTCGAAATCGCGCGACTCGACGCGCGCGCGAAGCTCGCCGTAGTGATCCTCTGGGCCCGCGTAGGGATCGGTCTGCCAGCGGCGCGGAGCCGGGACCGTTTCCTCGCGGGGGGCGCTCGACGGGTCTTCGACGTAGCGCGCGACGTCCTCCGGCGCGGCGGGAACGCCGTTCACGAGACTGGCGGGAGCAGCGTCGCAGAGTCCCGGACAGGAGATCTCCTCGAACTCCACGTCGTCGCGCCCGGCACAGAGCGACGCGAGCTGCCTGCGCGCGCGACCGCCGTCGCGCAGGTGGCAGCTGAGATCTCGGCACGCGCCGACGCGAAGCGGCCGGGGCGGAGTCCTCCGGAAGTGGGGGTAGAAGCTCGAGATCCCCTCGAGCTCGTAGAGTGGAATGCGGGTGCGCCGGCTCAGCGCGCGGAGATCCTCCTCGGAGAGCCAGCCCCTGGACTCCTGTAGCGCGTTCAGCTCCTCGATCGCGTTCATTTCGGTCCCCGAGTATAGGGACTCAGCCGAGGCCAGCTTCGCGCAGCGCCTGCCGGTAGGCCTCGGGCGTGTTGCAGTCGCGCAGGCTCCTGAGCTCGGGGTCGACCTCGCGAAGCTCCGCCTCCGAGACGAACCGCGCGTCGACCGCCTCCGTGAGAAACAGGGGGCGCAGGCGGCGCTCTTCGATGAGACGCCGCGCGACCGGCAGCACCTCGCGCGCGTACACCGCCGAGGTCACCATGGTGTGGGTCCCGATCCGGGGCACCGCGACCGGGTGACCGCGCGACAGCTCGAGCAGTCGCGCCACGAAGGCGGGCTCGAGCAGCGGCGCGTCACACGCCGTCAGGAAGGCGCGCTCCGCGCTCATCGCCTCGAGTCCGGCGCACAGCCCGGCCAGCGGGCCGAGCCCCTCTTCCGGATCGCGCGCGATCCGGTAGGCGCCGGCGACCTCCTGGCCTTCGCGCGCGACGACCCACACCTCGTCCACGACCTGCGAGACGATCCGGACGACGCGCTCGAGCAGCGTCTCTTCGCCGAAGGGGAG
>JAOTUO010000418.1 GCA_029863845.1 Myxococcales bacterium | reverse complement strand
CTGCGCCGGCTCGGCCGCTACGACGACACCCTCGTCATCGTGACCTCGGATCACGGTGAGGAGTTTCGCGACCACGGGTGGCTCGGCCACACCCGGACGCTGTACCAGGAGCTGGTGCGGGTGCCGCTGATCGTCTCGGCGCCGGGACATCGAGCCCGGCCGCGGGTGGTGGAGGAGCCGGTCTCGCTGGTCTCGATCACGCCGACGGTCCTGGATCTGCTGGGAATCGACGCGCCGGGTCTGCCCTTCCACGAGCCCTCGCTGGCGAGTCGGATCCGCGGCAAGAGCGCCCGCGCTTCGGACTTCGTACTCACCGAGGTGGGGTTCCTGCCTCCGAACGCACCGAGTTCGGTCAAACGCGCCTTCAAGAAGGGGATCGTCGGAGAGCGCTTCAAGCTCATCCGGGACGAGGAGACGCACGCCATCGAGGTCTACGACCTGGAGAGCGATCCGGGCGAGACGCGCAATCTTGCCGAGGAGCGCCCGGAGCTGCGCGATCGCCTGCTCGGCGCGCTGGAGGATCGGCTGCGACGCGCCCGCGAGGCCGCGACGGAGCCGGACCTGCGCCACCTCACGAAGGAGGAGATCGAGACGCTGCGCGGGCTCGGCTACGTGGGCTCGTAGTCACCGACGTCAGTCTGCGGGGCGGGTGGCGAGGATGTGGATGCGGCCGCCGCCGAAGGCGCGGACGCGTTCGCCGACGACTGCGACGGTCTCGCAGGGTCGGTCGCCATGCTCCCCGCAGCGGATGGGCCGCAGCGCGCCCAGCAGGTCGGCCACGTAGTCGAGGCGCATGGCGCGCACGTACGCCGGCAATCGCTGCTCGACCTTGGCGCGGTAGGCCGCCTCGTTCACGACGCCGTCGAGGTTCACGACCCTGCGATTGCTGAAGTAGCCGAGGATGCCGGCGTTGAAGGAACCGACCCGGGCGTCCGGCTCCGTGTGGGCGTCGATCCAGCGCGCGGCCTCGAGCTGGTTCACGCGGTGCGGCGAGTGCAGGCCCCAGCGCCCGGCCATGGGCGGTCCGAACGCGACGGCGAGCCCCGCCGCGAAGAGCGCGTAGAGCGCGACGACGGCGCGCCCGCCGAAGCGCGTGTCCCGCAGGACGCCGTGCAGATGCGCCACCGCCACCCCGAGCAGGAGCGCGCCGAGGAGCGCCGCCGGCGCGAAGTACCACTCGCGCAGCCACCACCGGACCGCCGAGTGGACGAGGAGCCCGAACAGGATGCCGCTGCCCGGAACCATGACGAGACCGATCTGACGGCGCGCTCGCGCGCGCTGCGGCAGCGGCGCGAGCAACAGAAACGCGAGCAGGCCGCCGGCGCCGACGAAGAAGGGCCCCGTCGGTGCGGCGAGCGGCACGAAGTAGAGGTGCATCAGGCGACTGAAGAACGAAGCCCGCGTTACCTCCCAGGCGCGCCCGAGCACCGCCGCCAGGTCCCCTCCCTCGCGCGCCAGCCAGGCCTGGCGCTCGAAGTCCGCGATGGCGACGCCGCTGATCTGGACCAGGGTTCCGAAGCTCGCCAGGCTCCACGCGATCCAGGGTCCGAGCACGAGCAGCGCGGGCGCACCGATGGCCACGGCACTCGCGAAGCGCCGCCGTCCGCGCTCGCGAGCGAAGAAGAAGAGCGCCAGCGGCGGCAGGACAAAGCAGGTGTCGGTGCGCGCGAGCATCATCAGTCCCGACGCGACGCCGAGCCACGCGTAGTCCGCCATCCGCGGAGGCTCGCGCTCCGAGGCCGCCCTCAGGAAGAGGAGGACCACCCACGAGATCAGGCAGACGGAGAGACCCGTCTCCAGCCCGTTCACGCTTTCACGCACGAGCGCCGGGTGCAGCGCCGTGAAACTCGCCGCCGCCAGCCCAGCGGCCGCATTCTGCGTGAGCGTGCGGACGCTCGCGTACACCGCGTACACCGTCGCGGTGCCGAAGAGCGCCGACAGCGAGAGGCCCCGGTGCAGGGTCTCGACGGGGTCGCCGCCCAGGGCGGCGACCGGCGTCAGCAGCACCAGCCACAGCGGATGAAAGCCGTTGGTCGGCGTCTCCCCGTCGAAGGTGACGCCGTCCCCGCCGGCGAGGTTGCGGGCGATCTGGAAGTAGTAGTAGGCGTCGTCCGACGTGACGTCGAGGATGAGCGTGTACAGGTCCGCCCACGCCACGCGCAGGCGCAGCACCAGCGCGACGGCGAGCAGCGCCGCCAACGCGAGCCTCAGCCGGCTCGCGCTCGTGTACTCCATCGACGCCGTCGACATGCCGTGAACCCTACCGGGGGGCGCTCCGCGGGTACGCGGTCGGGGAGACTACCACGCGCCGATTGCCGCGCGAAGCAGCGCCCGATTTACACGGGCCTGCCGCACCGATACCCTGCGCCCGTTCGGTGGGGGAGTCGGAGGAGCCGCGATGGACCTGGGGTCGACGGGAGTCTGGTGCTGGACGGATGCTCTACCGGTGGGCCCGGCCGCCGACTTCGCCCGGCGCGTGGAGGCGCTCGGATACGACGCGCTCTGGATTCCGGAGGCGGTCGGTCGGCATCCCTTCGCCCACGCGGCGTGGCTGCTGGCGAGCACCGAGCGACT
>JAOTUO010000417.1 GCA_029863845.1 Myxococcales bacterium | reverse complement strand
GTGATCGACGCGGAGGGGCGGCCGGTCGATCGCGAGCCCCGGCCGATCCACTGGGATCCGGTGTCGGCGGAGAAGGGCGGCTACGACCGTTTCATGCAGAAGGAGATCTTCGAGCAGCCCCGCGCCATCCTGGACACCATCGGGACGCGGGTCCGTGAGGAGGACGGAGACGTCGAACTCGACGGGATCGACCTGTCCCCCCGGCGCGCCGAGGCCATACGGCGCATCCAGCTGGTGGCGTGCGGAACCGCCTACTACGCCTGCATGGTCGGGAAGTACCTGTTCGAGCAGATCGCCGGCGTGCCGGCCGAGGTCGATCTCGCCAGCGAGTTCCGCTACCGGCGGCCGATCCTGGACGAGTCGTGCCTGGTGGTGCCCGTTTCGCAGTCGGGCGAGACGGCCGACACGCTGGCCGCGCTCCGCCAGGGCAAGAGCCTCGGGGCGCGGGTGCTGTCGATCTGCAACGTGCGCGACGCCAGCATCGCTCGCGAGAGCGACGACGTGCTCTACACCCACGCCGGGCCGGAGATCGGCGTGGCCTCCACGAAGGCCTTCACCACCCAGATCGTCGCCCTCTACCTCCTGGCGCTGAAGCTCGGGATCTCGCGCGGTCGCGTGGAAGCGGAGGAGGCCCAACGGCGCGTGCTCGATCTCATGCGCCTGCCCCGGCTCGTGGAGAAGACGCTCGAGCTCGACGATGCGATCCGCGCGATCGCCCAGAAGTTCTTCCACGCCAGCGACTTCCTGTTCCTGGGGCGCGGCATCATGTACCCCATCGCGATGGAGGGGGCGCTCAAGCTCAAGGAGATCTCCTACATCCACGCGGAGGGCTACGCCGCCGGCGAGATGAAGCACGGGCCGATCGCGCTGATCGACAAGGACATGCCGGTGGTGGTGATCGCCAACCGCGGCCCCGTCTACGACAAGGTGATCTCGAACCTCGAGCAGGTGCGGTCGCGAGAGGGTGTCGTGATCGCCGTCGCCAGCGAGGGCGACACCGAATTGGCCGACAAGGTGAACGACGTGATCGCCATCCCCGACCTCGGCGAGTACCTGAGCGCCGTTCTCGCGACGGTTCCCCTCCAGCTGCTCGCCTACCACATCGCCGTGCTCAAGGGCACGGACGTCGACCAGCCGCGCAACCTCGCGAAGAGCGTCACCGTCGAGTAGGCGTTCACCGCGCGGCCCCGCCGCGAACCTCTCCAGCTGCCGCCGAAGCGCCGCGAGAGGAGCGGGCGACCCTCATCGCGTCGCTACGAGCGTGAGAGAGCGTAGGAAGTTCGAGGCCCCCTTTCTTGTGGGTCCGATAAACCGAATTCGGTTAACTACCCCAGGGGATGAGAGCTCGGGCCCCTACAGGCACGACCCTACCAACAGAGGTCCATCGGAACAATGCATCCGCTACAGATCCGATACCCGATCCGGATTGCCGGTGTGGCAATGCTGCTGCTCGTGGGAGCAAGCTGTGGTCCCGGACCACTCGATCCCCGCGCGACCGGGGGGCAGCTGCTTCCCGGTACCGAGGGCGTCGATTATCTCGGCGGCAGGCCGTTCTCCATCTCACCCGACGGCCAGTGGATGCTGTTCTCCAAGTTAGTAGCCGATGATGCCGCCGATGCCTTGGACGATCTCGAGTCGCTGACGCTGCGGCAACTCCAGGCATTCGTGCTCTACGACTTAGGTGAGCTGAAGGGAACGCCACTCGAGCTGAGCGCCGGCGCTCGGGAGTTCGCCGCGAGCGGGGCGGCCCTGCTCCCGGACGGGGGGTGCTGGATTCCGGACGACGGCCGCGTGGTCGTCCGCGGCGAATTCGGCCGCTACCTGGGAGTGGACCCGAACTCCGACCGCCCGGTGTGGGAGGTGATCGAGAGCGAGCCGTTCGCCTATGAGGAGTATTGTCCTCGTGAGGTTAACCAACGAGTGGAACCCGCGACCTTAGGACCCTTTCAAATAGCCCATGCCGGTGACCGGCTGGTGATCATCGTCGACGCCCACGACCCGCACAAGATCTTCGCGATGCACCGGGCACCCAAGTTTCCGGGGATGGGCCTCCTGCTCGGCGACGTTCACCTGACCCATGACGGTTGGCGCTTGGCCTACACTATTACGCCCCACTTCGGAAGCTTCGTGGCCAACGCACGCGGGTTCGTGGTCTCGTACGACGCCCCACCCGAGCGTCCCATGGTCTTGGGATCGCCGGTCTACGCAATCCAGTGGGGCCCCGATGGCTCGACCGTCTTCGCCGACGTCGAGCACGAGAGACAAGCCGCCATCTATCGCTGGCGCCTGCCGCGGCACGGCAACGAGAAGACCATCCCCGTCGCCACGCGCTAGGAGCGTAGGAAGTTCGAGGCCCCTTTTTTGTGGGTCCGATAAACCGAATTCGGGCGCTGCTTCCCGTCATCGCTGCGCCCCGCGCGACTGCGGGCACGAGCGAGTGAGGGACCGATCCGCCTAGTCCACGTAGCCGAGCGAGCGCAGCAGCTCGAGCTCTTCGCTGCCGGCGGCGGGCGCAGCCTTGGCCTCCTCGATCAGAGCCAACAGGGTGGCGTCGTCCGGGAAGCGCTGTAACCCGAGGT
>JAOTUO010000120.1 GCA_029863845.1 Myxococcales bacterium | reverse complement strand
ATGCGCAGATAGGTCGCGCCCCGTTCGTCTGATCCGGGCGGCGGTCCCGATCGGGGTGCGGTGCCGTTCTGCGGTGAGACGCCGCTATCGGTGTTGCGGGGCCCCGGGCCTGCGATCTCGCGCGACTCGGGCGCTCCTCCGTCGCATCGCGATCGCGGCGAGCCCCGCGGCCAGGGACAGGCCCGTGGAGGGCTCGGGGACCACCGCCTCGATGGTGAGCTCGGAGAAGTTGATCGAATAGCCGTCCGTCAAGTCGGGAATGTTGATGTTCAAGAGCGCCGTGTTGGATTCCGTCAGGATCGCCGCGGGCACCGGGAACGTATACAGGAAGATCTCCTGATCGGCGTTGACGGAGGTGTTCGTCGGGGTCTCACCCAGGAGCGCGCCGTTCAAGAACACGGCCCACGGCCCGCGGTCGTCGGCGACACCGGCCGTTTGGACGGCCAGGGAGGCGCAGACCGGAATCAGTCCGCCCAGCGAATAGGTATGCGAGTAGGTGACGGCGATTCCCGAGAACCAGATGTCGGTGAACGGGGCGTTCGCCAGATCGCTGGCATCCCGATAGTTTGTCCAGAACACGCCGCCGAGATCATCGATCCAACCAACTTGTGATTCACGGGCCATCCCTCCCGGCGAAGCAGGGTGTGCAGACGCCGGTCGCCAAAGCGCTGCCGGACAGCGGCGAGCTCGCGGAGGCGGCGGCGCAACGCCGCATGCTCCGGACCGCGGCTCGCATGGCGGCACGTCGACCGCGGAAGCTGGTAGAGCCCGCACGCGCGCCGCTGGCTGACCGAGAAGGCCTCCCATGCGACAGGACACCACCCTTGGTCGCTTCTCTTCTCCTACTCCACCCCCAGCGCCTTCGCTCGCGCGAAGTCGGCGTCGGCCTTGGCCTGGTTCCCCAGGTTCTGGTAGGAGACGCCCCGATTGAAGTAGGCCCCACCGTCCTCCGGATCCCGCGCGAGGGCTGCGTCGTAGTCGGCGATGGCCAGCCGGTACTCGGCCATCTCGTCGTAGGTGTACCCGCGGTTGACGAGGGCGTCGACGAACTCGGGATCGAGGCGAAGGGCCTCGTTGTAGTCCGCGAGGGCCAGCTCGTACAGGTCCTTGTCCTCGTAGCCGTTGCCGCGGACGAAGTACGCTTCGGCGTCGGTCGGATCCGCCTCGATGACCGCCGTGAACTCCGCGATCACGTCGTCGAAGTCGGCGTCGGTGACCTCGGCCGAGCCATACATGCTCTCGTTGTACGCGGCGCGGTCGGCGTCGACCTCGGAGCAGCCGGCGGTCGTCAGCAGCAGCAGCGCCGGCACCGCGAACAAGGCGCCCGTCCTCGCGCTCTCAACCCTCCGTCGCTTCCTGCTTCCCATGATGCTTCCTCGTTCATCGGTCCAGTCCATCCGTCATTCGTCGGCCGGGCAGGGACCCCAGTTGAGCAGCAGCTGGACCCGATCGCCGGGACATAGGAAGAAAAAACTGCGTTTCCGCGATGTCCGATGAGTGGGCGTTCTGGCAGATCCCAGGGGGTGACGCGCGCAGGTACCCAATGGGGCTTCCAGCCGAGCCATCCGCTGCGGGATCGCCCTCGGTGCCGGCCCTCCCGCTACGCCTTGGCGATCACCCGTTCGGCGAATTCGGTCAGGCTGCGTCGGATGCCTTCCGGGTCGAAGGCGCGCGGCGGCGTCACGAGCCGCGAGACGCCCTCCTCCTCGTAGCGGCGGACGCCGTCGAGGTCGAGATCGTTGTCGCTCGCCGTGACCTCGATCTCCGCCGGATCGCGCCCGATCTTCCCGCACTCGTCGCGCAGCGCCCGGAGCAGCCCCGGGATCTTCGCGATGCCCCCGCGCGCCGGGAAGAAGCCGTCGCCGATGCGCGCCGCGCGCCGCGCCGCCCCTTCGACGTGCCCGCCGATGACGATCGGGACGCCCGGCTTCTGCACGGGCTTGGGGTTGGACTCCACGGGATTCCAGCGGAAGAACTCACCCTCGAAGGGCTCCGGCGCATCGCGCCAGAGGGAGCGGATCGCCCGGATGGACTCCTCGGTGCGCGCCGCGCGCTCGTGGAAGGGTACACCGATCACCTCGAACTCCTCTTCGAGCCAGCCGATTCCGACGCCCAGGATCGCGCGACCGCGCGAGAGGACGTCGAGCGTCGCGAACTCCTTGGCCACGTACACCGGATGGCGCTGCGGGAGGATCACGATCCCCGTCGCGAGCCGGATCTTCTTGGTGACGGCGGCTGCGTAGGCCAGCGCCAGCAGCGGATCCCCGATCGGCGAGTTCTCTCGCCCCGGCATACGGCCGTCCTTGCTGTACGGGTATTGCGAGCGATAACCGACGGGGACGACCGCGTGCTCGACGGTCCAGATCGACTCGAAGCCGACCTCCTCGGCCGTTCGCACCAGGGCCTCGAAGGCGTCCGGCGCCGTGAAGGGGCCGGCGTTGGCGTAGAAGAGACCGAACTTCATGGAGGGCTCCTGTGGGGTCTCCCGGCTGCTGAGGGGCCGCAGGGTATCACGCAGGCGCGCTCTGCCGACGGCGGCGTTCTCCCGCGGCCGGTCCACATGTTGTATCCCCTCTCCCGCCGAGGCCGGCGGGAGAGGGCTTCCCTGCGACGCGCACCGGGGCTCGCTCCGACCCGGCCCTCGGCGGAAGGAGTGAGCCCTGTCCGTACGACGCGTCGGCGCGGCCGCACCGCGGCTGTTCACGCCCGGCTTCACGGCGCTGCTGATCGCGCAGGCGGGCTTCGGCTACGCCTTCTCGAGCTTCTTCATGCTGCCCAAGTTCATGGCCACCGAGCTCGCGGCGGGCCCCGCCGAGATCGGGCGCGTGATGGCCGCCTACGGCGCCGCGGTCGTGGTCTCGATGCCGGTGATCGGCGCGGCCGTCGATCGCTTCGGCCGCCGGGATTTCCTGACCGGCGGCGCGCTGATCATGGCGGTCGCCTCGTTGCTCTTCGTGGCCGTGGAGAGCGTCGGGCCGCTGCTCTACGCGCTTCGCGCCGTGCAGGGCGTGGCCTTCTCGATGGCCTTCGCCGCCGGCGCGGCGTTGGCGGTCGATGAGGCGCCGCCCGAGCGCGTGGGACAGGCGATCGGCATCTTCGGCCTCACCTTCCTCTCGATGAACGCCGTGGCGCCGGCCGTCGTCGAGATCGTCGCCGCCGGCGCCGGCTGGAGCGCGGCCTTCGCGACCGCCGCCGGGGGCGCGGGGCTGTGCGCGGCGCTCTCGCGGCGGGTGCGCGACGCCGACGCTGCGACGGATCCCAAAGGGATCGTCCCCGGGCTGTGGGAGGTCGCGAGCCGGCCTGGCCAGGTCCGCATCTCGCTGGTGATCGGGCTGGTCGGCGCCGGGTTCAGCGCGATGTTCACCTTCCACCAGCCCTTCGCTCTCGACCTCGGCATGAGCGAGGTGCGGAGCTTCTTCATCGCGTACGCAATCGCGGCCGTGACGGTGCGCGTGGGGCTGGGTCGCTTCGTGGACCGCGCCGGACGACGCCGCGTCGCGATCGCGGCGCTGGTTCCCTACGCCGGCGTGGTGGCGGGCATGGCGGCGCTCCGGCCCGGCGGACTCGCGGGGTTCGGGGGGATCCTCGGCGTGGCGCACGGACTGCTCTACCCCGCCCTCAACGCGGTGGCCGTCGCGGACGTCGGCGCCCGCGAGCGCGGCAAGGTGATGGCCCTCTTCCAGGCGGCGTTCCAGATCGGTGTCGCCGGGGGCGCATTCGGCCTGGGCCTGCTCGCCGAGAGCGCGGGCTATCCGGCGGTCTTCGTCGCGGCGGGAGTCTGCGTGCTGGCGGCGCTCCTGCTGTTCGCGGCCTCCCCGGAAGGGCGCGATCCGGGCGGGTCAGGACGCCTTCCGGGTCAGGCGGAAGAGTCGATTCCGGTGGACCCGTCTCTGAAGTGATGCCTTGTGGTAATCCTCGGTGAGGTGGGAGCCGACGGGAGTCACTTCGAACTGTGAGATCACGGTGCGTCGGATGATCTCGTCGGGGTCGTAGCTGAAGCCGGATTCCATCATGTAGACGGGCGTGCCCGCGTCGATCTCTTCGAGGACTCTGGCAGCCCAGGACCGGACCGCCTCGGCCGACCCCTGGGGGTGGCTCGCGACGCGTCGGCCCGCGTAGTACTCGATGAACACGCCGTAGTCCATGGCGATGACGAGGGCATTGGGCTCGATCCGGCCATCCAGCCAGAGCGCGTACTCCTTTCCACCCGAGAAGCGGTGCCGGTCCCGCACGATGGGATGTGCGACCGCCACCATATCGAAGACCAGCCAGGCCAGGAGCGCCAAGGCGGCAAGCCGGCTCGAGCACTGGATCCGGTGCAGGGCCAGTGCCATGAACAGCGCCAGAACCGGAAACAGGATGCAGTAGAAGCGGGGCGCGAAGCTCGCGACGTTGCCGTAGAAGAACAGGAGGGGAACGCCCCACAGGAAGAGGGCGGCGACGACCCATCGTCTTTCGCCGACGATCGACAGCACCGCGCCCGCCGCGACGAGGATCCAGGCCGCAATGCTCAGGTTGGCGTCGAGGCTGGTCAGAGCGCGGACGAACACGGGGGAGAACGGGCCCAGGAACGCGTCGTACCGAGCCTTGGCGAGGATGAGGTCGCTCTGGGCCCACCACATCGCCGCGAGCCCGATCACGAGAGGCGCCGCCACGAAGGGCGCCTGCCTCGCGAGCCTCTCCCGGTCGATGCGGAGCCTTCCGCCTCGCACGCGGGGCTCGAGCCAGAGGCACGCGAAGGCCGGTAGCAGCAGCAGGTTGGGAACGCGGGCCGACACGGCGAGGGCGAGCGCCGCCGCCGCAGCGGCGGCCACGGCGCGCGACCCGCTTGCGTTGGCTCGCAGCAAGCCGTAGAAGGCGAGCAGCACCAGCGTGACCGAGAAGGCGTGGACCACGGCGTGGGTCGTGACCGACCAGTAGACGGGCATGAACGACAGCAGGAGCGCCGCGCTCGCGCCGGCGAAGCGGCTCCGCGTGATGTCGCGGACGAGCAGGAACTCGAGCATCACGGAGAGCGAGGCCACGCCTGCGGTGAGCAGATTGAAGGCCAGATCCATGGGCCAATCGAGCGCGCGGAACAGGAGGGCGAAGGGAATCGAGAACGCCACGTAGGAGTAGCGGCCGTCGAGCAGCGGAGCGAGTCCCCCTTCGTCGAGGCTCTGCTCGACCGCACGGATCAGGAGGATCGAGTCGTGATGGAAGAAGCCCGGGTTGACGGTGAGCGCTCGAACGCCGAAGGACACGGCGATCAGGCCGGCGACGAGCCAGGCGTCGCGGACATCGACGTCGAGCTTCGCGTCGAGGGTTCGAACCCACGCCATGGGCTTCGTGCGCATCGCTTCCGATCTCTAGGGCTCCAGCGGCAGGATCTGGGATTCCCATCGTGCTGGCAACGTTCCGAGGGATCGCGGAGACTGGGTCCGTGGACCCGAGCGATCCGGCTGCCGGACGACGAGGGTGTCGGCGCGCCCTGTGGATCCTGGCCGTTCTCCTTCCGCTGGCATTTGCCGCGCGCGTCTTCAATGCCAACGATGGATTCGCCCGCGACGGTGAAGTCCTGATCGCGCGCAACGATGCCTCCTACCACGCGCGCCGCGCGCTGTACACGTTCGAGAACTTTCCCCGCATCCTGTGGTTCGACGCCTACCTCGCCTACCCGGACGGCGCTCCCGTCCCCGTGCCGCCGCTGTACGACTGGACCCTGGCCGCCGTGGCCCGGGGGGTCGGTTCGACCCAGCGTGACTTCGAGCGGGTGTTGGCCTGGTCACCGCCGCTGCTGGGCGCCCTGGCGCTGCTGCCCGTCTTCTTCGCGGGGCGCCGGCTCGGGGGTCCGGGAGTCGGCGTGCTCGCAGCCGGCATACTCGCCCTGCTGCCGGTGCACGCGGAGTTCTCCCGGCTCGGCAATGCGGATCACCACGCGATCGTGGCCCTGGTTGCGGCCTGCTGGCTGGCGCTGATCGTCCGGACGACGCTGGGAGAGGAACGCCGCCGGATCGCCGCCGTCGCGCTGCGCGCCGCCGTCATGGCGACGATGCTGCTCGTCTGGAGCGGAAGCGTGCTGCTGCTCGTCCTCGCCGAGGGCAGCGCTCTCGCCGCCTGGGTGGTGCGGGGTGGAGCCCTCCCGCTGCGGAACCAGGCGTTCGCTGCCGCGACGGCGACGGCGCTCGTGGCGCCCTGGGTCGCGGTCGCGCCCACGCCCATCGGAGGTCCCTTCTCTTCCACGACGCTCTCGTGGCTGCATCCGCTCGTGCTCCTCGGGCTTGCGGGAGTCGCGGCGGGGCTCGCGGCGCTCGAAGGTCGGCGTCGCAGCCGCGACGCGTTGGAGCGGGCGCTTCGGGCGGGCACCCTGGGGCTGGCGATCGCGGGGGTCCTGTTCACGCTCCTGCCTCTGTCCACGGCGCTCGCTCCCGGCGTGCGCTTCGTGGCCGGCGCGGACCGCTGGGGACTGGGGAACGTCGAACAGGCGCCGCTGTTCTCCGGCTTCGGGCTGTCCGGCTCGCCGCTCGGTCCGCCCCACCGACACTACGGCGCCTTCGCCTATCTGATTCCCTTCGCGCCCCTCGCTCTCGTCCCGCTGCTGCGCGACGCGCGGCGTCGGGCGGCGGCCGTGGCGCTGTGCGCCTGGACCGTCGTCCTGGGGACACTGGCCGTGCTGCAACTGCGCTACGGCAACGAGTTCGCGATCCCCGCCGCGATCACCTTTGCCCTGGGGCTGGATGCCTCCGCCCGTTGGATCGGCGGGCGCGTGCACCCGTTGCGCGGGAGGGAGGCGCTCGTCGCGGTGGGAGTCGCCGGACTGCTGCTCGCGCCCGCGTTCCCGGCGTACTACCAGAATCGTTTCGGCAAGGTGGTGAGGAAGCTCGTGGCCGCGGACCCCGCGCGACTTCCCCTCGGTCCCAACGACGCGGTGTTCCGCCTGATGGACGAGCTGCGGCGCGTGACTCCGGAGACCTCCGGCTTCCTGGACGCCGGCCGGCCGGAGTACGGAGTCCTGGTCCGTCCGAGTCTCGGCCACGTCACGTCGTACCGAGGCCGCCGGGCCACGCCGGCGAGCAACTTCGGTCCCTATCTCGACCCCGACAAGCTGAGCGACGCCTGGGCCTTCTACTTCGGCGCGAATTCGGAAGCCGAGGCGCTGGAGATCCTGCGTCGGCTCGACGTCCGCTACCTGATCACCGAACCCGACCGCCCCCGGCGTAGCGGCTTCGTGCGACGCCTGCACGCGGGGGACGGATCCGCCGGCGCCGATGAGCCGCATTTCGGTCACTTCCGCCTGGTGACCGAGAGCCCGGTGGCGGGCGGCGTCAAAGCGTCGTACAAGGTCTTCGAGCTCGTCTCCGGCGCAGACATCCGGATCCGCGCGGCACCGGAGGCGAGCGTTCGGGCCGAGATCGCTCTCGCCAGTCCCATCGGGCGGCGCTTCCGGTTCCGCGCCACCGCCCGTGCCGACGCCCGCGGTGACGCCCGCCTCCGCGTCCCCTATGCGAGTACCGGCAACGGCGCGGTGAGCGCCCTGGGTCCGTACCGCATCGAGGTCGACGGGAAATCGAGCGAGCTCTCCGTGTCGGAGGAAGACGTCCGCACCGGGCGGACGCTGTGGCTCGAAGGTCCACCGGGCCGCGCTTCGCGCCCGACTGGCCGCATGATACGATCGGCGTCGATGGACATCGACGCGGACAGCCTCGAGCGCCTGGTTCCGGACGACCTGGCCGCCGGCGACGTCACGGGTCGCAAGACCCTGACGCTGCACCTGGATCGCTACGCATTCGCAGCCCGCCACGCCCAGCCGGGGCGTCTCCTGGATGTCGCGTGTGGCGTGGGATACGGAACGCGCCTGTTGGCGGATCGCGCCGCTGCGGTCGAGAGCGCGATCGGTGTGGACGCTTCGGCCGCCGCCGTGGCGTACGCGACCCGCCGATACGCCGACGATCGGGTCCGGTTCGAGGTCGGGGATGCCATGCAGATCGAAGGCGATCGGCGCTTCGATACGATCGTCTCCCTCGAGACCGTGGAGCACCTTCCCGAGCCGGGGCGTTTCCTCACTCGTCTCGCCGGTCTCCTGAAGCCGGGGGGCGTGCTGGTCGCGTCGGTCCCGACCACGCCGTCCGTCGACCTGAACCCGCATCATCTGCACGACTTCACGGAGCGCTCGTTCCGGCGCCTGGTGGAGCCCACGGGCCTGAGCGAGATCGACTGCTACGCACAGGTGCAGAAGGTCGACGTGGGTCGGGTCCTGCGACGCAGTGAGGCGCGCCTCAAGGAGGTGCGCGCGGGCCTGCCGCGGTACTACGCGATGCACCCCGCCGCGCTCGTGCGCCGGCTGCTCTCGACCCTGCGTCACGGCTTTGCGAATCGCTACCTCACCGTCGCGTGGCGGGCGCCCGTGCGGGGCCATGGGTGACACGCTTCTCCTGATTCCCGCGTTCGACGAAGCCACGAGCCTGCCCGAGGTGCTGCGGCGCGCCGAGCGAGCCGCCCCGGATGTCCCCGTCGTGGTGGTCGACGACGGCTCGCGGGACGACACGGCCCGGGTGGCCCGCGCCCACGGCGCGCGCGTGCTGCGCCATCCCTACAACCTCGGGTACGGCGCCGCGCTGCAGACGGGCTACAAGTACGCGTTGCGCCGCGGCTTCCGCTTCCTGGTGCAGATGGATGCGGACGGCCAGCACGACCCCGCGCAGGTTCCCCGGCTGCTGGAGCCGCTGCGCGCCGGCGACTGCGACCTCGTGATCGGATCGCGCTTCCTCGAGCGCAGCGGCTACCGGATGAGCTTCCCCATGCGGGCGGGGCGCGAGTTCTTCCGGCTGTTGGCGCGGCTGCTCGGCGTCGATGTCACCGACCCGACGTCGGGATTCCAGGCGATGAACCGCGACGTGCTCGCGCTCTACGTCGGCGATTTCTTCCCGTCGGATTTTCCCGACGTGGACGTGCTGCTGATGGCGCGCCGCGGCGGCGCCCGCGTTCGCGAGATTCCCGTGCGCATGTCGGAGGGCGCGCGCCGCTCGCGGATCCACGGCGGCGTTCGGATCCTCTACTACCCCTACAAGATGCTGCTCTCGCTGTGGGCGGCGTCGGCCCGGCCTTCCGCTTCCGGCGGCCGGGCGCCGGAGGAGCGGTACGATGAACCACGAGCTGATTGAGCTGCGCGAGCTGATGCTGACGGCGCCGGGCTCGGGCGCGACGCGGATCGTGGCGCTGATCGTGAGCCTGGTGCTCCTGGCGGTGGTCCTCGGCCTGGTGCGGCGCCGCAAGCTACGCGAGGAGTTCACCCCGATCTGGGTGGCGGTCGCCTTCGGCATCGCCATCGTGGGCGTGAACTCGGACGTCCTCCGCGGCCTGGCGCGCGCCATCGGCGCGTGGACCGTGAGCTCGACGGTGTTCTTCCTGGGAGAGGTCTTTCTCGTCGCGATCTGCCTCAACTACGCGGTGCGGCTGTCCCAGGCCAGTGTTCACATCAAGAATCTCGCCCAGGAAGTGGCACTGCTGCGCGCCCGCGTGGACGATCTGGAGCAGACGTCGGAGGCGCCTCACGGCGGCTGAGCCGGCGGGGGGCTCAGGCGGTTTCAGGCAGGACCGGGCGGCGCGACCACGCCCGGGCCGCTGCGGCGCTTTTCGGGAGCCAGGTCACAGCCAGGGGGGGGCTTCGTAGCTGCGCACGCGCTCGAAGGGCAGCAGCGATCCCTCGGTGCGCATTCCCTTGTAGAGGCGCTCGGCGATCCGCCAGCCGTCCTGCGTGCGCAGCAGTTGGTCGCGGTACACGCCGTAGATGGCCCAGCGGTTCTCCGCGCCGTCGTGGGTGGTCTGGACGTGGATCGCGCGCATGGCGTGGCTCGATCGGGCCCGGTCCCCGTCGAGCTCGATCAGGAGCTGGCCGCCCATGTGCTGCATGAAAGAGAAGTGACGGTTGAACTCGCGGAAGCGGGGGATCATCTCGCGCCAGGCCGCGTCGCCGCCCTGGAGGGCTTCGTAACGCACGACGGCCTCCGGTGCGAAGACGCTCTCCAGCAGGTCGTAGTCCCAGGTGTCCATCGATCGGAAGTAGCGCTGTTGCAGCTGCTCGATCTCGATGTGGTCGCTGATCTGCTGCGCAGTGAGCATGCGTTCCTCCCGAGGCGACCGGCCTCAGCGCCGCGGTTTGCGGGGAATCGAGTGCTCCCAGTCGGAGAAGATCGCGCGCAGGCCCGTGATCAGGGCCAGGGGCTGGTCCAGCAGCAGGTGATGGTAGGCGCTCGGAACCTCGACCACCGGCGCGGTGCGGCCGAGAAGCTCGACCATGTAGTCGCCGATGTCCGGCGTGACGAGACCGAACTCGGCGCGAAACAGCGCGACGCGGCAGCGGACCTCCGGGAGGATCTCGTGGATAGCGCGCGGCGCGAAGCGCTGGAAGACGAGCGGATCGAACTTCCACGTCCAGCCGCCCTCCACCGTGCGCAGCGAGTGGCGGCCGATGTGATCGAGGATGTAGGGCTCGGCGCAGGTCGGCTCGGGGACGACCCGGTAGTGCTTCAGCGCCGTGTCGACGTCCGCGTAGACCTTCGGGTTCCGGAAGGCCCGGCCGCGCGCGCCCTCCTCGGCCTCGGGGTCCGGGCGGCGCACCGGGGAGTCGAGGATGACGGCGCCGGCCAGCCGGTCGCCGTAGCGGGCCGCCGCCGAAATGCACACGAATCCGCCCATGCTGTGCCCCACCACGATGGGCGCGCCGGAGAAGCGGGCGTCGTCGGCCACCGCCATGACCTCGTCGGCCCAGATCTCGCGCGGATACTGCTGGCGGCGCCCGCTGTCGCCGTGCCCCGAGAGGTCGAGGGCCACGACCTGGCAGTCGTGGGTGAGCTGCGGCGCGATGAAGCTCCACCAGTGGGCGTGGGCGGCTCCGCCGTGCACGAGCACGACCCCCGGCCTTCCGGAGTCCCCCCACTTGAGGTAGTGGATGGGACAGCCCGCGACCTGGATGCGTCTTTCCTCGAAGGGCATCGCCACGGAGTCGCGAAACCACGCGGGTGCGTCGCTCATCGCAGCGCCTCAGCCGGCCTGAAGCCGCTCGCGGAGCACGGCCAGCACCCGGTCGAGGGCCCGGCGCGTGGGGTGGCCCTCCTCGTCGACGAGGTCCTTGGTCAGGACCGAGTGGGCGATTCGCGGGATGCCGTGGGGATTGCCGGGGCCCGAGTCGATCTCGATCCCCTCGAAGTCCCCGCCCAGCTCGCGGCGCAGCGTTTCGAAGCGGGCCGCCGGACACAGCACGTCGTGGGTGAAGCGCAGGCCGAGCACGCCGCAACCGGCCGCGGCCCGCTCCTTCACCACCGCCAGATCCGCGTCGGACAGGTGGAGGGCGGCGCCGTGGGAGGCCGAAATCGGCAGCGGCAGCGATGGCTGGCTCAGGACCGGCGCCATCACG
>JAOTUO010000416.1 GCA_029863845.1 Myxococcales bacterium | reverse complement strand
CACCGTCACGGCTCTCGCGCCAACGGGTTCTACCCGCTGCGGGCCGAGGAGACGACGCTGGCCGAGCTGCTGTCGGCCCGCGGATACGCCACGGCGGCGGTGGTGTCGACCTTCATCCTGGACGCCATGTTCGGGCTGGACCAGGGCTTCGACGTGTACGACGACGAAGCCGTCGAGAAGGGCCGGTGGACGCTCGTTTCCGAACGAAGAGGGGACCGGACCACCGACCGCGCCCTCCAATGGTTGCGCGGCGAGCGAGACAGTCCCTTCTTCTTGTGGGTCCACTACTACGACCCGCACGTCGTCTACGAGCCGCCCGCTCCCTATTCGGAGGCGTACGCAGCGAATCCCTACGACGGAGAAATCGCGTTCGACGATGAGCAGGTGGGTCGGCTGCTCCGCGCGCTCGAGGAGGGGGGACTCACGGAGGAGACCCTGGTGGTCGTGGTCGCCGATCACGGCGAAGGCCTCGGCGACCACGGCGAGTTCAGCCACGGATTCCTCGTCCACGACGCGACGATCCGGATCCCGCTCATCATGCGCGCCGGAAGCCGACTGGGCGGGGGCGTTCACATCCGGCGGCGGGTTTCCCAGGTGGACCTCGTACCCACGATCCTGTCGCTCCTGGGGGTCCCGGCACCGGGCCGTCTGGACGGAATCGACCTCAGTCGTCACGGCGGGACGGATCGGGCCATCTTCGCCGAGACGCTGCACGGGCTGGTGAACTTCGGCTGGGCGCCGCTCGTCGCCGTCTACGACGGCGATCACAAGTACATCCAGGGACCGAGCCCGGAGCTCTACGACCTGTCGGAGGACCCGCTCGAGCAGAGCAATGCGTACCGGGAGGACCGGCCGCTGGCGGCGTCGATGCGCGCCGCACTGGATCGGCTCTTCGGGCCCGACCTCGACGCGGCCCTGACGCCGCAGGCCCCCGCGGCCGTCGCTGCCCAGGATCTCGCCCGGCTGCGGGCGCTCGGCTACGTGCTGGAGACCGCCGGCGAGCTTCCCCCGACCGCATCCCGGCCGGACCCGAAGGCGATGCTTCCCGTTCTCAATGAAGTGGAGGCGTTGGCGCTCGAATCGCAGCGGACGCCTCACCGGGAGACGATCGAGCGGCTCGAAGAGATCGCGCGGGAGCAGCCGGACTACGCTCCGACCTTCCGGCTTCTCGCCCGGCTCTACGCCGAGCGCGGCGAGCTCCACGAAGCCGAGCGGGCGAGCCGGCGGGCGATCCGGCTGGCGCCCGGCGTTTCGTCGGCGATCGTCGTCCTGGCGCAGACGCTCATTCGGTCGGGCGAGACCGACGAGGCAAGCGCCCTGTTGCGGGGTGTGGTGGCCCGGGATCCCGGGAACTTCGAGGGCAGCTACAGCCTGGGCGTTCTGCTGCTGAACGAGGGAAGCGCAGCGGAAGCGGCCGATCATCTCGTACGGGCGTTCGAGGTCGACGCGACGGAGCCGCGCACGCTTGCGCCCCTGGTCCGGGCGATGCAGGCAGCCGGTCGGCAGGACGAGCTACGAGAGCGGCTCGCGGCCAGGCTGGCCGCCGATCCGGGCCTGGCGCACGTGCAGAGCGCGCTCTCCCGCTTGCCGGCGCGACGTCCGATCCCCCGGCGATCCCCGTGATGCCCGTCCCGAGCCCGGTTGGATCGGGTCCCGGGTGGCTTCAGCGGGGTCTGCCGCGGCTCGAACGCCCGCCGCCGTTGGGCGGAGCCGCCTCGTCGCGCGGGGGCTTGTCGGCCCTTCGTTCCGCGCGCTGCTTGCGCCCGCGGAAGACGCGATTGGCGGGCTCTCCGGGGAGCTCCGGTGACGCCGATCGCGCGCGGGGTTCCTTGGCGCGCTCGCCGCGCGCGACCTCGCGATCGTCGCGTTCGAGACGCCTCTCCGCGGTCGCCGGCGGCGCCGGGTCCCGGGTGCGCTCGCGCTGGTAGCGCGGCAGCGCCGGCGGTGTCGCGCGCTCGCCCTCGCCGCGGGTTCCGAAGGGTGGACGCGCGAGGGCCTGCGCGCCCGCGCCGGACGGCGGCGGCTCGACGAGGCGCACGCGGGCGGCTGCCGGCGCCTTGCTGCGCTTCTCCCGGGCGCGCCCAACCGCGCCCTTCGATCCCGTCTTCGCGCGGGGCGCCTCGACCCGCGGCGCCGCCTCGATCCGCGGCTCCCGCGTCGCGACGACGGAGCGCTCGCGCCACGCCTGGGGCGGTCGCCGTCCGGCCCCGGCTGAGGTCACCAGGGTCTCGCGGCCCGGCCGCAGGTCCAGGTCGCCGCGCGCCGGCGTGAACGTCTCCGCGCGCGCCGCGGCGATGCGCGCCTCCGCCACCGGACGGCGGCCGAAGTGCTCGCGATCGACGGCCACGAAGGCATCGCGCACGTGGGTGTTCCGGTAGTCGCGGATGTCGCGCCCGTGGACCACCGTAGTGTGCTGGATGGTCACGTTGTTGACGATGCGAGGGCCCGCCCAGCCTGCCCAGCGCGGAACGCCGCGGACGCCCGCCGGGCCCCACCAGGGAATGATGGGCTCGCCCCAACCGAGGGCGACCCAGCCGACGCGGGGCCCTCCGATCGAGACGCCGATGGACAGGCCGCCGCCGA
>JAOTUO010000415.1 GCA_029863845.1 Myxococcales bacterium | reverse complement strand
ATTCGGACTGCTTACACTGAAAAACAATGATCCCCCTGGGGATCTATCTAGAATTGCGTCCCGTAGCGTCTCCTCGGCGCGTGTGGTGAGCTATGCGCGCATTCGGGCGGAGGTCGCGGTTGGAGGTCTACCGGAGGCTCGAGGAGCGCAGCCGGCGCCTGGCCGACCTCCGGGGCGCGCTGGCCGTGCTGCAGTGGGATCGCGCCACCGTGATGCCCGACGGCGGCGCCGAGGCGCGGGCCGAGCAGATCGCCACGCTGAGCGGATTCGTGCACCGGCTGCAGACCGAACCGGAGGTCGCGGAGCTGCTGGAGGCGGCCGAGGCCTCGCAGCTCGACGCCTGGCAGGCCGCCAACCTGCGCGAGATGCGGCGCGCCTGGCGCCACGCGACCGCCGTGTCGACCGATCTCGTCGAGGCGGTCTCGAAGTGCGCCTCGGAGGCGGAGATGACCTGGCGCCGCGCGCGGGCGAACGACGACTTCGTCTCGCTGGCACCGAAGCTCGCGGCGCTCGTCGTCCTCGTGCGCGAGGTTGCGGTCGCCAGGGCGGCGGCCTTCGGCGTCCCCGCCTACGACGCCCTGCTCGACCAGCACGATCCCGGCCGCTCCGGCGACGACGTCGACGCGCGCTTCGCAGAGCTCGAAGCGCTCCTGCCCGGACTCCTCGAAGCGGTGCTCGCGCGCCAGGCGCGGCGACCCGCGCCCCGGCTTCCGGCCGGGCCGTTTCCGCGCGATCGCCAACGCGCGCTCGGCCGCAAGCTCATGGAGATCCTCGGCTTCGACTTCCGCCACGGCCGGCTCGACGTGAGCCACCACCCTTTCACCGGCGGCGTGTCCGACGACGTCCGCATCACGACGCGCTATGTCGACGACGACTTCACGCCCGGGCTGATGGCCGTGATTCACGAGACGGGACACGCGCTGTATGAGCGGGGCCTGCCGGATGCGTGGCGCCGGCAGCCCGTGGGGTGCTCGCAGGGCATGACCCTCCACGAGAGCCAGTCGCTGCTCTTCGAGATGCAGGCGGGCCGCAGCCCGGAGTTCATCGCGTTCCTCGCCCCGCTCCTGCGCGAGGCCTTCGGCGGAACCGGCGCAGCCTGGGAAACGGAAAACCTCGTGCGCGTCTACCACCGCGTGGCCCGCGGCTGCATTCGCGTCGAAGCCGACGAGGTGACGTATCCGCTACACGTCATCCTGCGCTACCGGCTGGAGCGTGCGCTGATCGCCGACGAGCTTCGGGTGGCGGATCTGCCGGGGGCATGGCGCGACGGCATGCGGCGGCTGCTCGGGACGACACCGGTTGGCGATGCCGACGGCTGCCTGCAGGACATTCACTGGCCGACGGGCGCGTTCGGTTACTTCCCGACCTACACGCTGGGCGCGCTGGCCGCCGCCCAGCTCTTCGAGGCGGCGAAGCGCGCGGAGCCGGAGCTGCTGCCCGCGCTCGGCCGCGGCGAGGTCGGCCCGCTCCTGGGCTGGCTGCGGGAGAAGGTCCACGGCTGCGGCTCCCGCTACGGTTCGGCGGAGCTGATCGAGCGCGCCACCGGACGGCCGTTGGGAACGGAGGCCTTCGCGGCCCACCTGCGCGCGCGCTACCTGGGCGGTTGAGGCGTTACAGCAATTCGAGGACCTTGTCCGACGGGCGCGCGAGCACGGCCCGGTCGCCGAGCAGCACGATCGGCCGCTGCATCAGCTCCGGGTGCTCCAGCAGGAGCGCGATCACGGTCTCGCGGGTCGCGTACGCATCGGGATCCAGCCCGAGCTCCTCGAAGCGCTTGTCCTTGCGAACCAGGTTCGCCGGCGGGTCCGGGAGGAGTTCCAGGATCCGCTCCAGGGCGGCGTGGTCCAGCGGGGTCTTCAGGTACTCGACCACGTCGAACCCGACGTTCCGCTCTCGCAGCAGCTCGAGCGCACGCCGCGATTTCGAGCATCCGGGATTGTGATAGATCCGAAGGCGTTGCATGCGCCGGCCCCCTCGCGATCAGACGTTGAAGCGGAAGTGGACGACGTCGCCGTCCTGGACGATGTAATCCCGGCCCTCGACGCGCAGCTTGCCCGCCTCGCGGCAGCGGGCCTCGTTGCCCAGCTCGACGAGGTCGCGCCAATGGGTCACCTCGGCCCGGATGAAGCCGCGCTCGATGTCCGAGTGGATCTTGCTCGCGGCTCGCGGCGCCGGCGTGTCGCGGGGAATCGGCCAGGCCCGGCACTCGTCCGGTCCGACGGTGAGCATCGAGATCAGATCGGTGATCGCGTAGGCGGCGCGGATGAAGCGGCCGCTCGCGGCCTCGTCCAGACCGAGCGACGCCGCGAACTCCCGCTGCTCGTCCGCCGGCATCTGCGCGATGTCCATCTCGACCGGCGCCGACAGGACGACGAGCCCCAAACCCCGCTGCGCGGCCGCCGCTTCGACCTCCGCCGGCGTTGCCGTGAGGTCCGCCTCGGACACGTTCAGCACCAGGAGCAGGGGCTTGCGGGTCAGGAAGGCGTAGCCGGAGAGGCGCTTGCGCTCCTCCGCAGCGAACTCGAGGCGGCGCAGCGGTTGCTCGTCCTCCAGCGCGGCGCTGATCCGCTTCAGCAGCTCGAGGTCGC
>JAOTUO010000414.1 GCA_029863845.1 Myxococcales bacterium | reverse complement strand
CCAGTGCAACGGATCGCCCGGCGCGAGCCGCTCCCCGGGGTAGAGGTCGAACCAGCGCTTCCGCTGCGTGTCCCACGCGAGGGTCAGGCTCTGGAGGCGGCCGCCGGGAAGCTCGATCAGGTACTGCTGGAGCGGATCGACACCGAAGGTGTACCGCACCTCGAAGTCGCCCATGGCGCCGTCCGGGCCTTCGGTATGGACGAAGAAGCGCCCGTCCCGCTCGAAGAAGCGCGTCACCACCGGGAAGTTCGGGAAGCTCGCGTCGTCGAAGTCGCCGAGGACCGTCTCTTCGGTGGCGGGCTGCATCGCCCGGTCGTGGTGGGAGCCCGACCACTCGCGCCACGCGTCGGCGTGGCACTCGCCGCAGGCGGCGCTGCCCACGAAGGCCACGGCGGGCGACTCCTCGCCGCCGTTGCAGGCCAACACGGCGGCGGCGGCGAAAGCCCCGAGCGCCGGCCGGCGCCGATCCCAGCCTGACATCGGTGCGAGGGTACCGACACCCGCCGCGGGTCGCCCGGGCTCGGCTATGCTCGCCCGGCTCGCATGCTCTTCAATAGCTTCGAGTTCGCGCTCTTCTTCGCGATCTGCCTGGCCCTGTATGTGGCGCTGCCGCTGCGCGCGCAGAACCGCATGCTGCTGGCGGCGAGCTACGTCTTCTACAGCGCGTGGGACTGGCGCTTCTGCGGGCTCCTGCTGCTCTCCACCGCGATCGACTACCACGCGGGGCTCCGCATCGCGGGGACCGACGACCCCCGCCGCCGCCGACGCTGGGTGGGCTTCAGCGTCGTCGCCAACCTCTCGATCCTGGGCGCCTTCAAGTACGCCGGCTTCTTCGCGGAGAGCCTGCGCGACTTCGCGCTGCTCTTCGGTCTCTCCGTGCCGGAATTCGCCCTGCACGTCGTGCTGCCGGTTGGCATCTCGTTCTACACGTTCCAGACCATGAGCTACAGCATCGACGTCTACCGGGGCAGCCTCGAGCCGATCCGCGACCCCTTCGACTACGCGCTCTACGTCGCCTTCTTCCCGCAGCTCGTGGCCGGGCCCATCGAGCGCGCGCGGCGCCTGCTGCCGCAGATCCAGAAGTCGCGGCGCGTCACGGCAGAGGGCGTCGGCCTGGGCCTGTGGCTCGTCACCTGGGGCCTCTTCAAGAAGGTCGTCGTCGCCGACAACCTCGCCCCCCTCGTGAACGCCGTGTACGCCCCGGGCGCGAGCCCGACCTCGGCCGAGCTGATCGTGGCGACCTATGCCTTCACCTTCCAGATCTACTGCGACTTCTCCGGCTACAGCGACATCGCCCGCGGCACCGGCCGCATCCTGGGCTTCGACATCATGCGCAACTTCCGGCTCCCCTACGCGGCGACGAGCCCCGCCGAGTACTGGGGCCGCTGGCACATCAGCCTCTCGACCTGGCTGCGCGACTACGTCTTCTTCTCGCTGGGCGGAAATCGCGGCGGACGCGCCCGCGTCGCGGGGCGCATCCTCTTCACCATGGGTCTGTGCGGCCTCTGGCACGGCGCGGCCTGGCCCTTCGTCTTGTGGGGCCTTTTCCACGGGGCGTGGCTGATCCTCCACCGCGCCCTGCTCCCGTGGCTCCGGCGCGTCGCCCCCGCGAGTCGTCCGGGCCGCGCGGCGTGGCACGCGCTGCGCGTGGTCGTGACCTTTCACGCGATCGCGTTCAGCCTGCTGCTCTTCCGGGCCGAGACGCTCTCGCAGATCGCGACGCTGCTGGGCGTGCTCGCCGGCGCCTTCGAGGTGGGCATGGCCGGCGCATGGCTCGCGCCGTTCGCATTCATCGTGGCGCCCCTGATCCTGATGCAGGTGCTCCAGGCCCGCAGCAACGATCTCGAACCCGTGCTGCGCTGGCCGCTACCGCTGCGCACCGGGGTCTACGCGCTGGTCTTCCTGGCGATCCTGCTGTTCGGAGAAGACGGTGGACAACCGTTCATCTACTTCCAGTTCTAGGCGGCTGCCCTGGGCGGGCCTGCTGGCGGCGGCGCTGGTGCTGGCGCTCGACGCGGGCGTCCTCGGCGCCCACGGACCGTGGGCCGCGCTGGCCGCACGGGTCCGGGACGCAGGGGCGGCGCCCAGCGGTGTCGCCGACGACCGGCTCGCGCTCCGCGAGATCCGATCCGCGCCGCCGGAGCTGCCCCGAGTGTTCGTCCTGGGCAGCAGCCGGGCGGCCGCGGGCTTCGACCCCGGGGTCGCCCGCCGCGCCTTCCCGAACGCGGTGTTCGCCCGCCTGGGGCATCCCGGTGTCGACCCCTTCGTGCTGCGCGGCCTGGCCGAGGAGGGGATCGCCGCGCGCGCCAACGCCGCCGTGATCGTGCTCTCGGAGGTCGAGACCCACCGGCCGCTGCGCCTCGAGCCGATTCCGGGCCCCGGCGCGTCGGCCGCCAGCCTGAGCGCCGTGGCCGACCTGCTGGCGGAGACCGGGCCCGGCTTCGCGCTGCGCAACCGCGAATCGCTCTACCGGCTGCTCGTGTCGGCGGCGCTCCGTGGCTACCGCTACCGCGACGTCCTGCGCCGCGCCGGGCCGATCCATTGGATCGAGTTCCCTCTCGAGGGCGAGCGCCTGAGCCGGCCCGCCCCGGCG
>JAOTUO010000413.1 GCA_029863845.1 Myxococcales bacterium | reverse complement strand
CGGCGACCTTCTTCTCGAGCACCTGCAGCGGCACCCCGCCATCGCGCAACAGCTCGTCGTGGAATTCCCGCACGTCGAAAGGCTCGCCCAGGTCCCGCTCGGCGTTCGCCCGTAGCTCCTGGATCTTGAGCATCCCGATCTTGTAGCCCAGTGCCTGCCCGGGCCACACCGCGTAGCGGTCGATCTCCGACTCGGCTTCCGCCGGGTGCGCCCCCTCGACGCTGACCATATAGTCGATCGCCTGCTCGCGGCTCCAGCGCAGGGCGTGCATGCCGGTGTCGACTACGAGCCTGATCGCGCGGTGGAGCTCGTCCTGCAGACGCCCGAGATCGCCATAGGGGTCGTCGTCGTAGAGCCCCATCTCCTTGGCCAGCGCCTCGGAGTAGAGCCCCCAGCCCTCGCCAAAGGCGTTCGAGTAGAGGACGCTCTGCAAGATCGGCGCGTCCTGGCTCATGCCCACCGCAGTCTGCAAGTGGTGTCCGGGATTGGCCTCGTGGTAGGTCAGGGTCTTGAGGCTGAACGAAGGCCAGACCGCCGTGTCGGCCAGGTTGATCCAGTAGGTGCCGGGGCGCGATCCGTCGAGCGCCGGCGCGTCGTAGAACCCGCCGGTGGAGCTCCCCTCGGCGTGCAATGGCACCCGTCGCACGACCACTTCCTGCTCCGGCAGCGTCCCGAACCAGTCCGGCAGCAACGGCGCGATCTCCTGCATCTGCGCGTTGAGGCCGGCGACCAGCCTCGCCTTGCCCTCCTCCGTGTTCGGGTAGATGAACCGCTCCTCCTCGCCCAGCGCCGCCATGCGTTCGCCCACGCTCCCCTCCGTGTAGCCCTCGGCGCGCAGGATGGCGTCCATCTCGCCGGTGATCCGCTCTACCTCCGCCAACCCGAGGTCGTGGATCGCCTGCGGCTCGAGGGTGGTGTCCGTCATATGGGTGATCATCGCCCGATAGAGCGCCTCTCCTTGCGGCAGCCGCCAGATCCCCGCATCCGAGCCCGCCTCCGTCCGCAGCGCCTCGAGGGTCGCCGCCAATCGAGCGTTGGCGGGATAGACCACCTCGCGCACCCGGCGGGCCGCCTCCGGAACCAGCGCTTCGTCGAGGCCGGCCTCGGCCACCTTCGACGCGAAGCTCGTCACCAGGGAGTTTTCCTCCGGCTCCCCGGCCGAGCGACTCGCCAAGCCCGCGACCGCCTTCTCTACCACGAAGTCCGGCGGAACCACACCGAGCCCGCGATCATGGTCGATCTTGGCGATCACCTGGTCGATCGCCGTGCCGTAGGCCGTGAGTCGCTCCAGGTACGCGTGGGCGTCGTCCACGCTCGCCACGGTGTGCTGCTTCTCCAGCAGGTCGGGCACGCTCACCTGAGGTCCCGAGAGCTGGGTCACCGGATAGGGCAGGAACCACACCCCGTAGTCCGCGAAGACCGCCCCATAGTCCACTACCTCGGCCGGCGCCATGCTGCTGCGAAACTGCGTCAAGAGCACGTCGTGAACCACTGCGTCCCGCCGCGTGAGCGCCGCGGTGTCGACCGCGGCCAGCCGATCGATGATCCCCCAGAACGCCTTCCGCTTCGCAGCCTCGTCCTCCGGCCCCAGCTGGTCGAGCCGGCTCGTCAAACCGGCGCCCGCGATCTCGTCCGGTACGCCGTAGTAGGTGACCATCTGGGGGACGAGTGAAAAGTACTCGTGGGTCACCGTCCGTTCGATCTCGGAGAACGAGCCGGTCGTGGCCTCAGGCGCCGGCTCCGGCGCGCAGGCCAGGGAGAGGACGAAGAACATCGACATGGCGGCAAGGGCAACGTGTTGTCGCGACAGCATTCGGGACCTCCGATAGGTTGGACGAGAACCCCGGACGATAGCACTGCCCCGGTGGCGGATTCGGACCTGGGACGCCTTCCCATCCTCAGCCGTTGGTCGAGAAGGGCACGACTCTCGACGCCGCTTCAAGAGCCGAGCGGTGGCGCTTCCAGGCCGGGAACATCATCGCGGGGACCCCGGCGCAAGGAGCCTCGAGAAGCGGCGGCGTGGTTGTCGGCGGTGGTGGGAGCGGGGAGGAGTTGCGTTCTGGTGGACCGGGAATGGACCATGGCAGCTAGAATCGCCGCTTGATCGGCAAGAAGCTCGCGCACTACGAGATCACTGCCATGCTGGGCGAGGGCGGCATGGGCGAGGTGTACCGGGCCCGGGACACGAAGCTCGGGCGCGAGGTGGCGCTCAAGGTGCTGCCGGCGGAGATGGCGGTAGACCCGGAGCGGCTCGAGCGCTTCGAACGCGAAGCCCAGGCGGTCGCCGCGCTCAACCATCCCAACATCGTCACAGTCCACTCGATCGAGCAGGACGGAAACGTTCGCTTCATCACCATGGAGCTGGTGGAGGGCAATCCGCTCGAGGAGCTCGTGCCGGCAGGTGGATTCGATCTCGACGCCTTCTTCGCGGTGGCGGTTCCACTCGCTGACGCTCTCGCGGCAGCCCATGGCAAGGGAATCACCCATCGTGACTTGAAGCCCGCCAACGTGATGGTGACCGACGAGGGGCGCGCGGTGAAGATCCTCGACTTCGGCCTGGCCAAGTTCCAGGTCGCCGAGGCCGGCGCGTCGACC
>JAOTUO010000119.1 GCA_029863845.1 Myxococcales bacterium | reverse complement strand
ACATGAGTACAACACGTTCAGGCCGCACAGTGCGCTTGGTTATCGGCCTCCGGCACCCGAGGCGATTGAACCGAAAACTACGCTGGGAGTAAGATAGAAACTGGTACTAAAACCAGGGGAAGGTCACTACGACATGGTGGCGGAATGCGGGACAGAAATCCTGGTCAGTCGAAACGGTCGCGTCACCAAGGTCGTCGATGACCAAAATCTGCAGCAGTCCGCGGGGTGCACGGGCGTTAACGGGAGCTGCCCCGGCACCTACTGTTGTCTCTTTCCCCCGTGTGGCTCCAACTTGGTGAGGGTAGAGCACCAAGACGGAACCTTCGTCCACTACCGGCACATGGGACCGAACGACGTCTTCGTCCAGGAGGGTCAGCTCGTCCGTCGTGGCCAACTGTTGGGCCTGGTCGGCACTACGGGCAACTCCACGGAGCCGCACCTGCATATCGCCACCGGCTCTCAGATGTTCTTCGAGGCCGTGAGCCCGAACGCCCCCATGACGATCCTCGAGTGCTACGAACCAACACCACCCAACGGCCCGGCATGCTGGAGCCCTTTCACGGACCTTCGCTCCAATAACGTGAAGATTCCCTGAACCGGAGCAGCCGTAGACAGATCGATCCGGGTAGATCGTTCGAATTCCCTCGGCGCCCTCCCCTGTTCCGGGCCATCCCCTTTTCTCGCGCCCACCGATTGGGACGAGACGGCGACACCCCCGATCCCCATGTGGGGTCAATCGGAGACCCCACACCGCTCAGTCGGCCGACGCCCTGCCCCGTAACTGACTGGAATTGCTGGTGGGCCGTCAGGGTCTCGAACCCTGGACCAACGGGTTAAAAGCCCGGTGCTCTACCAACTGAGCTAACGGCCCGGATGGTGGGTACCACCCGCACCGGGAGGTGTCGAGCGGGGCCTCAGGCCAGGGTGGCGTCGACGACGAGGGCGTAGTGGTCGGAGCCGGGCAGGTCGACCACGTCGCAGCTCTCGACCACGAGCCCCGCGCCGAAGCAGTGGTCGATGCGCAGGAGCGGGACGCCGAGCCAGCGCGGCCAGGTGCGGGCGGGGCGCGTGCCGCGAGCGCGGGCGTGGGTCAGCGCCAGGTCCTCGAGCTGCCGGGCGAGTCGGCGGTAGACGGGCCAGATGGGGGTCGCGTTGAAATCGCCCACGACGGCCCGGGCCCGGTCGGGGTCAGCCGCCACGTGGGCCAGGAGCGCCTGGAGCTGTCGGCGGCGGCGCCAGGGCTGGGCCCAAACGGGATGGCAGTGCGGTGCCGAGATGTGGACGTTCACGATCTCGACGGCCTGCGAGAGCTGGGACCAGTCCGCGGGGTCGAGCTCCGCGAGCTGCGCCTCGCGGTGGACCAGCGACAAGCGCGACAGCCGCGCGGGCCGGCGCAGGGCGATGCCCATGCCGGTGTGCGTGCGGTCGGGAGCGAGCGCTCCGTGGGGCAGCACGCGCGCCAGCGCGTCCGCCTGCTCCGGCGCGAGCTCCTGGACGATCACCGCGTCGGGGCCGCAGGTCTCCACCAGCTCGGCGAAGGCCTCGGGCTGCGCGCCGCCGTTTTGGAGATTGGCCGAGAGAATTCGAAGCGGGCTGCCCACGTTTCACTGCTCGTCAAATCGTCGGGAAGCTTGAGAAAAAATGCGCCGGCCGGCGCGGCGGCCGTTACGCGGGCCGGAAGGGCTCGTTGCGGACGATGGTCGCGTCGCGGCCGGGCCCCACGGAGATCAGCTCCACGGGCACGCCGGCGAGGGCCTCGACGCGATTGACGTAGCTGCGGGCGGCCTCCGGCAGCTCGCCGAACTCGCGGCAGGAGCGGATGTCCTGCGTCCAGCAGGGGTGGGTCTCGTAGACGGGCTCCGCGCGCTCGATCTCGGCGAGGGTCAGGGGAAAGTCGCGGGTCGGCTGGCCGTCGATCCGGTAGGCGACGGCGATGCGGATCTCGTCGAGCCCCGAGAGCACGTCGAGCTTGTTGATCGCAATCGCCGTGAATCCGTTGACCATGGCCGCCTCGCGCAGCATCACGGCGTCGAGCCAGCCGCAGCGCCGGGGCCGCCCCGTAGTTGCCCCGAACTCGGCACCGGCTTCGCGCAGGCGCTCGCCCAGCGCGCCCGTCTCCTCGGTGGGAAAGGGTCCCCCGCCCACGCGGGTGGTGTAGGCCTTGCTGATGCCCAGCACGCGGTCGATTCGTGTGGGCCCCACGCCGGCGCCGGCGCACACGGCGCCGGCTACGCAGTTCGAGGAAGTCACGTAAGGGTACGTGCCGTGATCGATGTCGAGAAACGTGCCCTGCGCCCCCTCGAAGAGCACGTTCTTTCCGCTGCGCAGGGCGCGGTCCAGTGTGTGCCCGGTGTTCTCCACGTAGGGCGCGAGCCTCCGACCCCACTCCGTGCACTGCCGGTACACGGCTTCGACGTCGACGGGATCCGAGCCGTAGCCGTCGACCAGCTCGAGGTTCTTCTGCTTCGCAAGGCGCTCGATAACCGGCTTCAGGGCTTCGCCGTTCAGGAGATCGGCGACGCGGATCCCGCGGCGCGCCACCTTGTCTTCGTAGGCCGGCCCGATCCCGCGCCCGGTGGTGCCGATGGCGTGCTCGCGCGCCGCCTCCTCGCGGGCCTTGTCCAGGGCGAGGTGCCAGCCGAGGATCACGTGGGCGCGGCCCGAGACGCGCACGCGCGACGGGTCGCGCAGCACGCCGCGCTTCTCGAGCGCTTCGAGCTCCGAGAGCAGCACGCCCGGGTCCACGACGACGCCGGGGCCGATCAGGTTGACGGTGTCGGGGTCGAGGACGCCCGCCGGCACCACGTGGAGGACGGTCTGCTCGCCGTCCACGACGAGCGTGTGGCCGGCGTTGTTCCCCCCGTGGAAGCGAACCACGTACTCCGCGCGCGGGGCCAGCCAGTCTACAATCTTGCCCTTGCCCTCGTCGCCCCACTGCGCGCCGACCGCGACGAGCGTCGTCACGGACCGAGGTCCACCAGCTGGGCGGAGATCATGTTCGGCAGCTCCCGCAGCCGCTCCAGGACGGCGGCTTCCGGGACGCTGTCGATGTTCACCAGCATCGCCGCCTCTCCGCGCTCGCGGACCAGGGCGAGCTGCATGCGCGAGATGTTCAGGCCCGCGTCGCCCAGGACCTCGCCCACGGCTCCCACCACGCCGGGCTGGTCGTGGTTGTGCAGCAGCAGCGTCGGGCCTTCCGGGATGGCTTCCAACATGAAATCGTCGATGCGCACGATCCGCGGCTGGCCGCCGTGGAAGACGGCTCCCACGATCAGGCGATCGACGCAGCCCTTCACGCGCGTCGAGATCGCGCTCGCGAAGTCGAGGATGCGGTTGGACTTGGACTCGATCACCTTGATCCCGTGTTCCTGGGCGATGACGGGAGCGTTCACCATGTTCACCTGATCCGTCACCGACTCGAGCAGCCCCTTGAGCACGGCGATCGTGATGGGCGCCACGTCCACCTCCGAGGCCTCGCCGGAGTACTCGATCTCGATCTCTTCGATCGAGCCCGGGCACAGCTGTCCCTGGAAGCGGCCGAGCTTCTCTCCCAGGGCGAGATAGGGGCGCACCTGGGCGAGCAGCTCGCGCGAGATCGACGGTACGTTCACCGCGCTCCCGATGATGTCCAAGAGCAGGTAGTCGCGCACCTGCTCGGCCACGGCGATGGACACGTTCACCTGCGCCTGCTCCGTCGAGGCGCCGAGGTGGGGCGTGCAGATCACCTTCGGGTGGCGCACCAGCGGGTGATCGCTCGCCGGGGGCTCCTGCTGGTAGACGTCCAGCGCGGCGCCGCCGACGCGCCCGTCGTCGAGCGCCTCGGCAAGGGCCGACTCGTCGACGATCCCGCCGCGCGCCGCGTTGATGATGAGTACGCCGGGCCGGACCTTGTCGAAAGCCTCGCTACCCAGCAGTCCGATCGTGTCCTTCGTGCGGGGCACGTGCACCGTGATCGCGTCGGCGCGCGCCAGCAGATCGTCGAACGAGACGAGCTCGGCGTCGAGCTTCTGGGCCGCCGTCTTCGCAATGAAGGGGTCGTGGGCGATCACCTTCATGCCGAGGCCCCGCGCGCGGTTGGCCACGATGCGGCCGATGTTGCCGAGGCCGACCACGCCGAGCGTGCGGTTGTAGAGCTCGAGGCCCATGAAGCGCTTCTTCTCCCACTTCCCCTCTTTCAGCGAGGCGGTCGCCTGCGGGATGTGGCGGGCCAGTGAAATGAGGAGCGCAATCGCGTGCTCCGCGGTCGTGACGCTGTTGCCTCCCGGCGTGTTCATCACGACGATCCCGCGCGCCGTGGCGGCCGGAACGTCGACGTTGTCCACGCCGATGCCGGCCCGGCCGATCGCACGCAGCTTCTTACCCGCCGCGATGACGTCGGCGGTCACCTTGGTGCCGCTGCGGATCACCAGCGCGTCAGCGTCGGCGATCGCCTCCAGGAGATCGCCGGGCGCGAGGCCCGGCCGGTAGTCCACGTCGATGCCGCGGGCCTCTTCGAGAATCGCGAGACCCTGCGGAGCGAGCGCGTCGGTCACGAGAACTTTCGCCACGGTGATCTCTTCAGTCCCCCGCGCGCGGCGAGGCGGTACGCGTCGCCGAGCCTGCGCGGAGCTGCTAACTCCCTGTACGCGTTGGGAAAAATCAGCCTGAACGCGATTGTGCCGAAGCCGCCTGGAGGTGTCAACGGCTTGCGGGAAGCCGCCTTGCCTTTCCCGCCGAGGCCAGCGCTCCGCTAGTGTCCACGCCGCCCCCAGGAGGACTCCTCGCCCTTGGCGCTTCCCGAATCCATCCGAATCCGCACGCGCGGCGCCTTCGACGCGGTCGTGCCGGTTCCGGGCTCCAAGAGCTTGACGAACCGGGCCCTCGTGATCGCGGCGCTCGCCGATGGCAACAGCGAGCTGGTCCGGCCGCTGTCGAGCGAAGACACCGCGGTGATGCTCGAGGCCCTCAACGCCCTCGGCTGCGAGATCGACCTGGGCAAGGAGGCGTGGCGGGTCACGGGGCGCCGCGGAAAGCTCCAGCGCTCGCCTGCGGCGCTCTACGCCGCCAACTCCGGCACCACACTCCGCTTCCTCACCGCGGCCGCCGCCCTGGTCGACGGCTCCGTAGTGATCGATGGCAGCCCGCGAATGCGCCAGCGCCCCATCGAGGACCTCGCCCACGCCCTGGCCGAGCTCGGGGTCCGCGTCGACGTCCTCGGCGAGAAGGGCTGCCCGCCGGTCCGGGTACACGGAGGCGAGTTCCGCGGCGGGCGCGCGGTCATCGACGCCAGCCGCTCGAGCCAGTACGTCTCGGCCGTGATGCTCGCCGCGCCCTACGCCCGCAACGACGTGCTGCTCGAGCTCCAGGACGGCGTCCTCGTCTCGCGCCCCTACGTCGAGCTCACGATGCAGATCATGCGTGCTTTCGGCGCGCAAGTCCGCTGGACCCGGGGCGGGGAGATCCGCGTGAGCCGGGACCACCGCTACCGGGGCCGCCGCTACACGATCGAACCGGACGCCTCGTCGGCGGTCTACGCCTTCTGCGCGGCGGCGGTCACCGGGGGGCACGTCCGCGTGGAGGGGATCCCGGCGGACTCCATCCAGGCCGACATCGCGGTCCTGGACATCCTGGAGCGGATGGGCTGCGACGTGACGCGGGGCAAGGACCATGCCGAGGTGCGGGGTCCCATCGGCCGCCTCATCCCCGTCGACGTCGACATGAACGACCTGCCGGACGGCGCGCTCGCCATCGCCGTCGTGGCGCTGTTCGCGGGGGGAACGAGCCGCATCCGCAACGTGGCCAACCTTCGCATCAAGGAGTCGAACCGCCTCCTCGCGCTAGAGACCGAGCTGCGCAAGCTCGGTGCCAAGGCCCGGTCCACCACGGACTCGCTGATCGTCGAGCCCGCCCGGCTCCAGGGCGCCGAGATCGACACCTACGACGATCACCGCATGGCCATGGCCTTCTCGCTGGCCGGGCTTCGCATCGACGGCGTGGTGATCCGCAACCCCGCCTGCGTATCCAAGACCTGGCCCGAGTACTTCTCTGTCCTCGAGCGTCTGTAGATTGGTGGTGGTGAGCAGATCGAAACGGAGGAGCGGCGCGCCGGGGTCACTCCACGGCCCGGGAGGCGTTGAGCTCCTTGGGCCGGCGCCGGCCGAAGAAGCGGCGCGGACGGGCGTAGAGCCAGGTTTCGGGCAAGGCAACCGAGCGGGGCGCGCGGCGCACCCGACCCTCGGAGCAGTCGCTGCTGCAGTACCAGCGCCCCTCGCTCTTGAGGGAGGCCAGGCCCAGCCTGCCGCGGCAGCTCGCGCAGGAGCCGCCCCCGTCCGCCGGTCGGTAATCGATCACGCCCATAAGCTAGTCCGAACGGGCCAGCGGGCAAGCGGAGTCGCAGATTGAGTGAGACGCGCGGTCACGCAGCCAACGAGCCGCGCCCCCGCGGCGTGCGCGTCGAGGCGCGCGATCTCACGCGCCGCTTCGGAGAGCACGTGGCACTGGATGGGCTGTCGCTCGCGATCGAGCCGGGAGAGGCCTTCGGGCTGCTGGGAGCCAACGGCGCCGGCAAGACGACGTTCATCCGCATGGTGACCGGGTGCCTGTTGCCCAGCGACGGAACCGTGACCGTGGACGGGGTCTCCCCGTCGGCCTCCCCGTCCGCCGTGCAGGCCCTGCTCGGCTTCGTGATGGAGACCTGCCGGCTGTATCCGGAGCTGCGCGTGCGCAGCTTCCTGCGCTTCATAGGGGGCGCGCGCGGGCTCGCGGGTGCCCGCCTCGCGACGGCGGTCGACCGTGCGATCGAGCGCTTCCGGCTGGAGGGCGCGGCGACCCGCCCCATCGGAAACCTCTCGAAGGGCTTCCAACAGCGGGTATCCCTGGCCCAGGCGTTCCTCCACGACCCGCCCCTCGTGATCGTCGACGAGCCCACCGGGGGCCTCGACCCGCTTCAGCAGACCGAGGTGCAGGAGATCCTGCGCGAACTCCGGGGGCGGCGGACCCTCATCCTCTGCACCCACGACCTGCACGAGGCCGAGAGCCTGGCCTCGCGGGTGGCCGTCCTGCGGCAGGGCCGGCTCGTCGCCGTCGGCAACGCGAAGGACGTGCTGAGCGAGGGCGAGGCGCTCGACCTCTTCCGCGACTCCGCCGAGGTCGGGGCATGACGGCCCTGCTCGCGCTCGTCCGCAAGGAGCTCCTCAGCCTGTTCGCGCTGCCCACCGCCTACCTCACGCTCACGATGGTCGCCCTGGTGACCGCCCTGATCTTCTTCGACCACCTGCGCATCTACAACCAGACCCTGTTCCTGTATGCGACGACCACGATGGGCGGGTTCAGCACCGACGAGATCCCCGACTACATCAACCTCTGGGACGCGGTCTTCTTCCCGGTGATGGAGACCCTCGGGCTCACCCTGATCGGAGCCGTCCCCCTCGTCACGATGCGCGTCTTCGCCGAGGAGCGCTCGCGCGGCACCGACGAGCTGCTCGTGACGACGGGCCTCACCCCGACGACGATCGTCGTCGGCAAGTTCGCGGTCACGTTCCTCTTCGTGACGCTCATGATGGGGGTGAGCTTCGTCTATCCGGCCACTGCGATCGCGCGGGGCGGCCTCGGAATCGAGCATCTCGCAGCGGTGTTCGTGGGCCTCACCCTGTACAGCATCGCGCTCGCCTCCATCGGCCTCGTGTGCTCGGCCTTCGCTTCCAGCCAGCTCGTGGCCGCCGTCTCCGCCTGGGCGGTGGCCTTCGTGTTCTGGGACTTCGCCTGGGTCTACCCCTTCGTGAGCGAAGGCGTGGCCGGATTCCTCGACGCGATCTCCCTCCACCTTCGCTACGGAAGCTTCGCCGAGGGGATCGTCTCGCTCTCGAACATCGTGTATTTCGGCGGCGTCGTGCTGGTGGCGGTCGCCGCCGCCCGCTTCTCGTTCGACCTGCGCCGGGTGGGGGCGTGATGCGCGGGTTGGCCCTGACCGGCGTGATCGCGCTGTCCTTCGGGCTGGGGTCGTTCTACGCCACGGGGCACTTCGGGGTCTTCAGCGCCGTCAACCTGGCGCTGGGGTCGCTCGCTCTCCTGGCCGCCACGGTGGCCGGCGTGCGCCGGATCCGCCGGATCGGCGGACCCCACTCGCGACCGGTGATCCTGAGGGGGGCGCTGTTGATCGTCGCGGCGTTCGCGCTCGCGCTCGTCCTGGAACAAAGCGCCACCCGCTCCCGGATCCAGTTCGACTGGACCGGCGAGGGTCGCTTCGAGCTCTCTCCCGCCACGCTCAAGGCCTGCGGCGAGTTCGACGGCGAGCTGACGGCAGCGCTCTACCGGTCCGAGGGCGATCCCCGCACGCGCCGTACCCGTCTCCTGCTCCAGCGCCTGGCGCAGTTCTGCCCTCTCGTCGTGCGCGAGCTTCTACTCGACGAGTCGCCCGAGGACGAGGATCGCTACGCGATCGGTTCGTCGAACAGCGTCGTCTTCGCGATCGGCGATCGCTTCGAAACCGTCGAGCGTCCGACCGAGGGTGCGATCTACGAGGCGCTCTACCGGCTGCGCTCCGTCTCGAATGGCGTCGTCACCGTGCTGCGGGGCGAGGGCCAAGGCGATCCCGAGCGACAGGACGACCTCGGCTACTCGGGGCTGGCGGTGGCCCTGGGCACCGAGGGCTACCGCCTGCAGGTCGCCGTCTCCGCGGCGATCACGGAGATCCCGGACGACAGCGACGCCGTCCTGCTGATCTCGCCCCGGCGCCGGATGCGCGACAGCACGATCGACGCCCTGCGCCGCTATCTCGCGAAGGGCGGGCGGCTCGTCGCGCTGCTCGAGCCCGGCGTGGAGAGCGGCGTCGAGAGCCTGCTGGCGGAGTACGGCCTCGAAGCGCTTCCGTCCGTGCTCGTCGATCCAGCGTCGGGCGCCGTCGAGGACGCTGCCGAGGGGCTCAACATCGTGGCGTACAACTACGCCGAGCACCCGGCTTCCGCGGGCCTGAACCAGAATCGCATGACCTTCTTTCCCGGCGTGCGCCCGATCGCCGCGCGCGCCACCCGCCCGGGCGATCGGGTGATGGGCGTGGTCTGGTCGAGCCCCCACGCGTGGGCGACCGACGACCTCTCCGTCCTGGAGCAGCGCTCGGGCCGGGTGGAGCGGCGCGACGAGCCGCAGGGCTACCGCTACATCATGGCGGCCGGACGCTACCCCCGGGACGGTGTGGAGACCCGTATCGTCGTCTTCGGCGACGCCGACTTCGCCTCGAACCGCTACCTGCGGGCGCTCTACGACCTCGACATCCTGATCAACTCCGTCCACTGGGTCGTGCAGCGGGAGTCCCAGATCACGTTGCGCCCGAAGATCCGCGACACGGTGCAGTTTCCCCTTCCGATGCAGGACACCCTGCGCACGCTGTACGGGGTCGGACTGCTCGTTCCGGAGCTGCTGCTGATCGCCGGCGGCGTGGTCTGGATGCGACGCCGCGCGGCCTAGATCTTCTTGGGCGGGGGTTTCGTGGCGAGGGCGATGCCGGTGGCGCCGGCCTTCTGGGCGAGATCGAGGATGCTCACCGCCTTGCCGAGCAGCACCTGCTTGTCGCCGCGCAGGATCACGAGCTTCTCGCGCGAGTCGGCCAGGGCCGCCTCGAGCGCCGCGTAGAGATTCGCCTCCGTCGTGGGCTGGTCGTCGACGAGCATCTCCCCGTCCGGCGAGACGGTGACCGTGACGCCCTGCGGAGTGGTGTCGCTCACCTCGGCGCCGGGCAGGTCGACCTGCTTGCTCTGACTCGCGACCACCGAGGTGGTCACCATGAAGATGATCAGCAGGACCAGGAACACGTCCGTGAGCGGCGTGATGTTGATCTCGGCGACGATGCCCTCGTCGGGATCGTGTTCGTCGTTAGGCCGGAACGAGGCGCCCATCGGAAGGCTCCGACCGCTCTTCCGCCTCGGCGGATGCGGATTCGACGTAGAGGAGGGCCTGCACGAAGCGCTCGCACGAGCGCGCATAGGTGCCGGAGATCGCGGTGACGCGCACCTGCAGGTAGTTGAAGAAGAGCAGCGCGGTGATGGCGACGAAGAGACCGGCTCCGGTCGCGACCAGCGCCTCGGAGATCCCGGCGGCCACGACCTCGAAGCCCCCGGCGCCGTGGAGCGCCATGTCCTGGAAGGCGCGGATGATTCCGACGACGGTTCCGAACAGGCCGACGTACGGCGCCAGCGACCCGATCGTGCCCACCACCCAGAGCCCGCGCTTGAGGTCGGAGGCGGCCTCCTGGCGGGAGGTGGCGAGGACGCGCTCGAGGTCCTCGACGGCGATGTTCTTCCAGCGCATCGCGTCGAGGTAGATCCCGGCGACGGGCGTCTTCGACTCCTCGCACAGCCTGCGCGCGGTGGCCACGTCGCGCTTCACGAGCGCCTCGACCGTCTGCCGCGTGAGGCGGCGCGTCTCGCTGTCGATGCCGCGGAAGCGCCACAGGCGCTCGAACAGGATCGCCAGGGAGATGATCGACGCCACGCTGAGCGGGTAGACGGTGAGCCCGCCGTCCTGAAGCAGCTTCAGAAGCGCCTCTGCGTCCAACTCGTCTCTCCCCCCGTGCCTCGGCGGTGGCGCCGCCGGGGCTCACCCGGTCGCAACGGCCGGCGAATGTCCGAGTCGCTCCGCCCCCTTGTCCGACCGCCTGCGCCGCGCCTGCACACCGGGGATGTGTTTGACGGTCCCGGGTGCCTCTCTTACGCTCATTCACGGGAGGGGTACGCTCAGCAGGCTTTTCGTCGGACCGGCCCAGAGACCTTACCCGGAGCCCCGGGAAAGTCCACCTCGTGTGGGAGGGGGATCGGCCGATGAGATTCCGGTAGGGGGCGGGAACCTCTTCGAACCAGCGCGGCGCCCATGTCCACGACCCACCAGCCTATGATCCGACCGCGTAGCGCCCGGCCCCGCCGGAGGCGGCGGATCGCCGCGGTCTTCACGCCGCTTGCGAGCGGCCAGGCCGCTGCCCTCACCTTCCCCATCGCGTTCCACGAGCCGGAGAGCTCGAAACGCACGCTCGTGACCGGCTCCCTGGCGGCGCTGCTGCACTTCGGGCTGCTCGCCACCCTGGTCCTCTTCGCGAGCTTGGCACCGATGATCGACGAGGAGTTGATTCCGGTGCGGCTGCTGCACGAAGAGCCGCCGGCGCCCGAGGAGCCGGCTCCGGCGCCCAAGGCCCTCGCCGAGCGGCGGTCGCTCGACTTCGCACCGGCGCGCGCCGTGGCGCCGCAGATCGTCAACCCCAACGTGTTCGCCGACGCGTCGCCCGCCGTCAAGGCGGAAGCGCTGGCGATGGAATCGGTTGCCTCCGTCGTGGCGCCGACGCAGATCCAGCGCTCGAACACGGTGATCGAGCGCGTCAGCGCGGTGCGCTCGAGCGCCGCCACCCGCGCCTCGGCGGTGGACATCCCGAGCATCGGGGAGCCCGCCGTGCGCGGCCCGATCCAGGTCACGGCGCCGGTCGGGCCCTCGGTGGGGCCGCGCGCCGTCGCGGTCGCGTCGACCGGCGAGGCGATCGGCTCCGCC
>JAOTUO010000412.1 GCA_029863845.1 Myxococcales bacterium | reverse complement strand
GAAGAGTGGCTCGCGCACCGGGGATCCGTCGGCCGCTGCCTCACGGGCGAGATCCACGTTCTCGACGACGAGGGGAAGGACCTGCCCGCCGGCCGGCCCGGCGTCATCTACTTCGCCGGAGGCCCCTCGTTCGAGTACCACAACGATCCGGAGAAGACGTCCGAGTCGCGCAGCCGCGAGGGCTGGTCGACGCTCGGCGACATCGGCTACCTCGACGACGAAGGGTACCTGTACCTCACCGACCGCAAGGCCAACATGATCATCTCCGGCGGCGTCAACATCTACCCCGCCGAGGCGGAAAACGCGCTCGTCACGCACCCCGCGGTGGCGGACGTCGCGGTCTTCGGCGTCCCGAACGAGGAGTTCGGCGAGGAGGTGAAGGCGGTCGTCCAGCCGGTCGACATGGCGGACGCCGGCCCCGACCTGGAAGCCGAGCTGATCGAGTACTGCCGCTCCCAGATCTCGAAGATCAAGTGCCCGCGCTCGATCGACTTCGAGGCCGAGCTGCCGCGGCACCCCACGGGCAAGCTCTACAAGCGGCTCATCAGGGACCGGTACTGGGCGAGCCACCCCACGCGCATCCTCTAGCCCCGGGGCCGCGCAGCAGCGCGGCCCCGCAGGCGAGCGCGGCCACCAGCGCGAGCGCGAGCCCCCACCGGAACGCCGCCGGCCGGTAGCGCATCTCGATCTCGTGCTCGCCCGCCGACACGGCCACGGCCCGGAAGTTCAGGTTGGCGCGCAGCAGCGGGGCCGGCGCCCCGTCGACCGTCGCCTCCCATCCCGGGAAGTACGCATCCGTGAGGACGACGACGGCGCCCCGTTCTCCGCGCGTGCGCAGCACGACCCGCTCGGGCGCGAACAGCGCGATCTCGACGTCGCCGGAGGGCAGCGGGGGCAGGACGCCCGGCGTCGCGCTCACCTCGGGGGGCGGTCGATCGAGCAGCACGAAGCGCCGCGGGTCGAAGGCCTCCGCCACCAGCATGCGCAGGCCCCGCTGGAGATCCGGCGGCTCCGGCAGCCCGCGGGCCGCCCGGTAGGCGCGCGGCAGCGCGTGCGGGTTGTCGAACACGGCCGGCGACGCGCCCGGCGGCGAGAGGCGGCGGTAGCGATCGCCGAGCCAGGCGTAATCGAACTCGCTCACGATCGTCCGCGCCGAGAACAGGTCGAGGATCGCGGCGCGGTCGCCCTCCTTCGGCAGCACGAGAAGCCCGTAGAACGGCGCCGCCACCGAGTCTCCGCGCGGCCGCTGGGCCCGGTCGCTCTCGAGCGTGGCGACGGTACGCCCGCGCCCGGTCTCGAAGAAGGTCAGGGTCTCCCCGAAGCGCGCGAGGCTCAGCGGCTCGAGATCGTGGAGGGCGTAGGTGTCGCGCCAGTCGCGCAGCCGGTCCGCGCGGCCCGTCCAGTAGACGCGATCGAGCCCCCGCCCCCGCCCCGGCGCGCCCGCCGCCGCGAGCTCCTGCGCCAGCGAGGGCCGCTCCGGTACGCTGCGCGCGAACGGAAGCACGCGCTGGAACACCGGCAGCGCCGCCGTGACGGCGCAGAGCGCCAGGACCGCGGCGCCCGCGCCGAACGCGGCCCGCGGCCAGCGGCCCAGCACGCGCTGGAGGTGCGTCGTTCCGACTCCCGCGGCCGTCGCGAGCGCGAGCGTCGACAGCAGGCGGTACTTGTAGGGAAAGCGGAAGTCGCCGAGCACGGGCAGCTCGCGCAGCCAGCCGTAGACCGGCGCGTGCATGGGAAAGGAGGCCAGGAGCGCCAGGCCGCCCACGCCCAGCAGCACGGCGGTCCGCCCCCGCCCGGGTCCCGGGAGCGCCAGCGCGAGCACGGCCAGCAGCAGACTCATCGCACCCGGCACGCCGTCGTTGTAGCCGGAGCGCATCAAGCCCGCGAAGAATGCGGCGGGATGGTGGGGCTTGCCCACGAAGATCGCCTGCGCCTCCACCAGCGATCCCAGGGCCCGGCAGCTGCGTTGCACCAGCTCGGCGGTCGGCAGCATCTGGGGCGCCGCCAGCATCAGGCCCGCGGCGGCGGCGAGCACCAGCGCCGCCACCGTGCGCAGGGGGACGCGCTGCGTCCGCAGCGCCTGCGCCGCGACGACTGCCGCGGCGTAGAGCGACGCCGCCAGCGCCGACATCGCGAGGGTGTAGGGCCAGCCCGAGAGCAACGACATCGCGACCACGAAGGCCAGGCCCGCGGCCCGGCGCGGCGTCGGCCGCGCGATCACGCGATCGACCGCGAGGAGCACCCCGGGCGCCCAGGCCGCCGCGTAGTGGGTCGGCGGCGTCCAGATCGTGGTCACCACGTGGATCGAGCTCGCGTAGGCGAGCCCCGCCACCGCGGCGCCCCAGCCGCCCGCGCCCAGCGCGCGCGCCAGGGCGCCGGCGAGCAGCGCCGCGAGCGCCACGTGGAGCGTTGCCAGCACGAAGAAGGCCGTCTGCGCCGGCAGCACCGCGTGCAGGAGGTTCGGCGGGTACAGCGCCCCCACCTGCAGCGTCGCCAGGAACGGCGTGCCGTCACTCTGGTGCGGATTCCACAGCGGAAGCTCACCGGCCGCGAGACGCGACCCTGCGTACTCGGCGTTCGGCAGGTAGTAGTTGACGAAGTCTCCGGACCAGCCCCGCGCCCTGCCGTGCAGCTCCGGG